>NZ_JBLYZG010000041.1:0-47733 GCF_049310245.1 Endozoicomonas sp. ALB115
GCATAGCCGTAGCTATGTGACCGTAGTTGTAACGCCGCAGAGTGACTGCCCACTTAGTCAGAAAATACGATTTCATTTGGTTAACTACTTAGTGTCGTAGCGGTTGCAAAGCAGGGCTGAAGACGATTTATTGACCGGTCTATTGATATCAGTCAATACCGGTTGATAATTGAACGGTTTTATTGTGTTACTGTCTTTTGTAATGTTGCAGTTTTGTTGTCAGTATCACACTACCTTTACGGATTTGATGTCCATTATGAGTTTGCCTGTGCAGCTACCGCTCAGTGTCCAGTTAAGAGACGATGCCACGTTCGCCAACTTCTACAGTGGGCGAAATGAGACGCTGGTCAATCTTCTGGATATGGATAGATCGGTTCCCGGCATCGAATCCGAGCAGTTTATTTTCCTCTACGGCCCCAAAGGGGTCGGCTGCAGCCATCTGCTTCAGGCGGCCTGTCATCAGGTGGACCGGCGCAGCGGGCGAAGCATTTATCTGCCCATGAAAGAGCTGGTTCACTACTCGCCAAAGCTTCTGGAAGGTATTGAGCGGCTGCAGCTGGTGTGTCTTGACGATATTGGTGAGGTTGCCGGTATCGATGAGTGGGAAGAAGCGCTGTTTGATCTGTTTAACCGGCTCCGGGACTCCAGAACCCGGTTTCTGGTGGCGGCGGACAATCCTCCCAGGGCTCTGGGAATTCAACTTCAGGACCTGGTTTCCCGCCTTGGCTGGGGCATGGTATTTCAGGTGCATCCACTGGATGATCGGGATAAAGTCGCAGCGCTCAAGCTTCGGGCTCATTACCGTGGCTTTGACCTGAGTGATGACGTTGCCCGCTTTATTATTCACCGTGGTTCCCGGGATATGGGCAACCTGTTTACCTTGTTGCATAAACTGGACAGTGCCTCTCTGCGCGCCAAGCGCAAGCTCACCATCCCCTTTGTTAAGGAAGTCATGAGGTGGTGACCATAAAATTCCGCATCAAGTGTGGTGAAAACCTTGGGGTTTGGTTTTTGCGGAATTTTTAGGGTTAAGGAGTGGTCATCAGGTTTGGAGCTGGCCTATGTGGTTGAGAAAGGTTGGTGGTTTTCAGTTTGTGGGGCTTTTGGGGCTGCTTTTTCTGGGGGGGCTTTCTATTTCTGGGTGGTGGTTTGCCCGGGTTTCTGATCGGGTTTTGAACAGCCTTCACCAACAGACCGGGCAACGCCTGCCTGGTAAAGACATTACTTTTGATCCATGGCAGCGCCGATTGACCGGCAGTGATATTCGGGTGGAAGAGCAAGGGATTCAGTTCACTGCTCAGAAGGTCAGTGTCGTGTTGAACTATCGCCATTGGTGGGGGGCGTGGTTTGGTGAGAATATTGAATCGTTAAGTGGGATTGAACTGGATGATGTCAGCATCGCTATTGATCCGGAGTTGATTGCCTTGCCTCTGCCGACGCTCTTTCAAAGGCTGTCCATCAATCGTGGCCGCCTTTCTATCACCGGAATAGATCAGCCACTCTTTGTTGACCAGCTGACGCTGGCGAAAGAAGAGGGTGGCAGAATCAGGATTCATTCAGATAACCGTGATGGTGAGAGCTGGAGTTTCTCAGGCGTTTATCAGGTCAGTAAAGGCTTGCTGGATGGTGAAGTGAGGCTGGTCGAACTGCCTTTGTCCGCGCTGGTTAAAGCTGTGCCTCTTAATGTATTGGCGACGCAGAATAATGAACTGTCTGCCAATGACCGTTTTTCCGGGACAGTGAGTGCCACATTATCACTGTCCTGGGATAAGCCGGGCGGCCTGATTCTGAAAGGCAATGCAGAAGGGCGCAGTGGGCAGCTCTTGTGGTCGGGACTATCTGCCCAATGGCAGCAGTGGCATCTGAATAACCTGCAATTCCATGGCAATGATCCTGCACAATCTACGGCAGAGCTGGCTATTTCAGGTCTTGATCTGAGAGTGCCAGAAACACTGGCAGGAGAATGTCCGGTTCAGTTAATGCCAGCCTTACCGGCTGGTATTACTTCGTTTGATATTAACGACAGTCGTCTTGAACTGGCAAATGGCCATTCACCCTGGGTATTTGAAAGCGTAAATGGAAGGCTGGTTGCCGATGGTATGTCGGGGAAAGAAAAAAATTCCCGAACCTATCAGTTCAGTGCTGCACTGGCCAACATCGGGGATTTGCAGTTGAGTGGTCGATTATCCGGCTCTGATAATGATTTTGCGTTTCAGCTCAACGATGCTCGTCTTGCAGGTCCTTTAAAAAAGTATTCGGCTGTTGCCGGTTATGATATGCAGGGTAGCCAATTTGACTTGAGTTATAACAGTCAAAATCATACAGGTCAGCTTGATATTTCTGACTGGCAGGCAAAAAAGATCGCAAACAGCCTGCCGGTTTCATCCATCCATTTATTAAAAGCCCTGATAACCGATTCGTCAGGTAGAGCGGCTATCCCGTTTTCACTTGAGTCCGATAAATCGAGATTACCACAGCGTATCTATCGGGCGGTTGAGCAACGTGTTATGGCCATTGTCCAAGCTCCGTTCGACTACCTTTCCCATACCAGCGGTCATGCACTTGAACCTGTGCTTTACCATGAAGCGGGTAAAGCGACATTAACACAGCGATCACAAAAAAATCTGGTAAACCTTAAGAAAGCGCTTATCGAGAGACCAAAGTTGAATGTGTTGGTTAATGTGGGTGTTTCTGAATCCAGAGATTGGCCCGAGCTCTCACGTTATGAACTGGAAAAGGCATTGCTGGAACTGTACGCAGCGACCAGTTCAGTGGAGCCTGCTGAGATGATCACTATTCCACCCGGGGTGCGGGCATCGCTTGTGGAGCAAATGTATCTGGCTACCCGTCGTCACCAGAAAATTCCCGAAGTGGGTGAACAATCACCCGGGCAGAGGTTTCAGCAAGCCGAAAGCTGGTTGTTGAAAAACTGGCCAAAGATGCCTGATCAACTGGAGAGTTTGCAAAAGGCCAGATACGACTACCTGAAAAGTGAAACTGGCACGGCGTCCGGGCATATTGAGTTGCAGTTATCATCAGGCCCGGACCGAAAAGGGAGTGAGCCTGTATCGGTACTAACTCTCCACTAACCTGTTCGCCTGAGCCTGCCAGCGCACAAACATCATGGAAGTAATAAATAGCAGTACGCTGAATCCGGTGATCAGCCAGCCCTGGGGTTGTTCCGGCCTGAACCAGGCATCAAGAACGCCGCTGATAAAATAAAAGCAAAGGATAAAACAGAGCCAGGAGGCTGCTCTCAGGCCACGCTTCAGAAGGCCGGGAAGTGGCAACAGCAGTGGCAGTATCTGCAGGGCCGAGATACCAAGGATCGAACCCTGTGGCGGATTCAACCACCAGGTTTCTGCCAGCAGAGAGAGAATCAGGCCAGCATAGAGGGCAAGGCAGACTTGGTAGATTTGGTTGGCTTTTTGCTGCATTGTCAGAGGATCTCAAGCACGGACTCAGGAGGGCGGCCAATTCTGGCTTTTTCGCCGTTGACCACAATGGGGCGCTCAATCAATCTGGGAAACTCGCACATAACGTTGATCAGTTGCTCTTCCGTCAGGGATGGATCTTTGAGGTTATTATCCTTGAACTCCTGTTCACCTTTACGAAGCAGGTTCCGGGCATTGATGCCCAGTTTGCCCAGAATGGCTCTCAGCTGATCCGCATCCGGCGGGCTTTCCAGGTACAGCACCACCTCAGGACTGATTCCCTGCTCTTCCAGAATGCTCAGGGTTTGACGGGATTTGGAACAGCGTGGATTGTGAAAGATAGTAATGCTCATGATGACCTTGCCTGGAGGACTATAGATATTTTCCGCAAAGCCTACCAATCTCTGTGGATGCTCTGCAAATCATTTGTAATAGATGTCGGATGTATAGTCAGGAAGTAAACCTGTCCCTTTCAGCCTCTGAATTCGGTACACTTATCTCTCGTTTGACAGGGAGTTCATCATGGCACCGGTACTGCAATTCTGGTCATCCTTCCAGAGTTTTTTCACGGCGGTTATTAAACGCTTTCTAGATAACCGCTGCATTGAAAATGCCGCGGCACTGACCTATACGACGCTGTTCGCCGTGGTGCCACTGATGACGGTCACCTACAGTATCCTGTCAGCGGTGCCCAGTCTTCAGGATGTTGGAGACACCATTCAGAACTTTATCTTTACCAGTTTTGTGCCTTCGACGGGGGAGATGGTTCAATCTTATCTGAACGATTTTTCCCAACAGGCAAGAAAATTAACCAGTATCGGTATCGCTTTCCTGCTGGTCACTTCCTTTCTGATGCTGAGAACCATTGATAAGGCATTGAATACTATCTGGCAGGTGGCGCATGTGCGCCGTGGCATGACCGGTTTTCTGCTGTACTGGGCCATCCTCAGCCTGGGGCCTGTGCTATTGAGTGCCGGGTTTCTTACGACTTCTTATCTGGCATCCTTCAAACTGGTTTCTCATACCACGGCCATACTGGGCGCAGAGCAGTGGCTTTTGCGCCTTATGCCGGTTGTTCTCAGTACATTGGTTCTTACCCTGCTGTATACGGCGGTGCCCAACAGAAAAGTGCCGGTTCGTCATGCTTTGGTCGGTGCGGTTTTTGTGGCCATTCTGGTTGAACTGGCCAAGGCAGGCTTTACCTTATTTATTACTCTGTCGCCTACCTATCAGCTGATTTACGGTGCTTTTGCCGCTGTGCCTCTGTTTCTGCTCTGGGTGTATCTAAGCTGGCTGATGGTGCTGTTTGGTGCGGTGCTGGTTCGATCCCTGGATCTTTATGGCAAACAGGCCGGTGGTGAGCGGCCACACCCGTTAATCTCGATTTTATTAATCCTTAAGCAGTTGCAGGAAAAGTTTGAGCAGGGACGGGGGTTGCATTACAGCGACCTGCGCAAACGTGATCTTCCGGTTTCTCTTGATGATTGGGAGGGGCATACTGCCCGGCTGATGGCAATGGGGTTGATCAGCAAGAGCGATGACGGCGAATGGCTCCTTGCCAGGGATCTCAGACACATCAGTCTGTTTACTTTCTGTGAGCAGTTGCCCTGGCCGATGCCTCAGGATGAGCAGCTCCGGAATATTCTTATCGCTGATGATCCGAACTGGTTATCTGATCTGATTCAGAGGTTGCAGACAGTAAACAGTGCCAGACTGGAAGCGCTGGACTGTTCGCTGGATCAGTTACTGTCTAAATAGCGGGTTTTGGCAGCTTTTGGTCAACTTGATCAGGTGCTGTCTCTGGCTAATACTGAATTGCGTCTGTCTGGTAAGCCGGAACTTTGTGGAGCCCGGTGGATGGGCGTGGTTCTGGCTCTTGTTATGAGCAGCAGGTAGAGCGAGTTAAACGGGAGTTGCATAACATTGTGCGTCCTTCCCGATGAATGTTTTTTCGGAGGTATTCGTGAGGATAACAAGAACATTGGAATACTTTCTGGTGGTTGTACTGTTGGGTGCTCTTGTGGCCTGTAGCAAGCCAGTGACTTTTGCGGATTTAAACGGCAACCCTGTTGCTATTGCCAGCGAAAATGGTCAATGGCTCGCGTTGAATTTCTGGGCAGAATGGTGTGACCCTTGCCGGGAAGAGATTCCGGAGCTGAATGAGCTGGCCAATGATGGTCAGGTCAGGGTGCTGGGCGTTGATTTTGACAACAGTCAGGGGGAGGCGTTAATCAAGAAGGCAAAAGCCCTGGATATTCTCTTTCCGGTGCTTCGGGAGTCGCCACTGACGGTGTTGAACGAGCCTCCTCCCCAAGTGTTGCCCGCCACATATATTATTTCGCCAGAAGGTAAAGTGGTGAGCAAACTGTTTGGACCACAGACCAGGAAAAGCCTTGAAGAGCAGATTCACAAGTTAAGTAAACACCAATTACAGGAAACCTCGTCCAATGGCTGATGTATGCAAAAGAGCCTTTGTTGAAGGCAGGGTTCAGGGTGTCTGGTTTCGAGGCTCAACCCAGGAGCGAGCCCGTCGCCTGGGCATCGGTGGCTGGGCAAGAAATCTGCCGGATGGACGGGTTGAAGTGTTGATGTGTGGCTCAGAAGAAGCCGTTGCCAGGCTGGAAGAGTGGCTTCATAAAGGACCACCTCTGGCCAGGGTGGTTAATATTTCCATTACCGAAGAGTCGCTGCAGGCGTTTGACTCGTTTACCACGGGTTAATTCACAACCCAGTGACGTTCCCAGTTGGTCAGTACGCGCTCCGGATACCAGGTTTTGCCCAGGCTGCCATTATATCGGGCCAGAGCCCTGGTCAGATTGCCATTTTCTTTCTTAAGGTAATAACTGAGAATGGTGCAGCCATAGCGCAGGTTGGTCTGAATGGTGATGAGGTTGTCCTTATCCCGGCCAATAACATTTTTCCAGAACGGCATAATCTGCATTAAACCCAGGGCACCAGCCGAAGACACTGCATACTGGTCAAAGGCAGATTCTGTCTGAATCAGTGCCAGCACCAGCTCCGGTTGTAAATCTACCTTGGATGCTTCGAAGTGAATCATCCTGAGCACCTCAAGCCGAAGGTCCGGGTCTTTAATAAACCGGGCCAGACGGGCAGACATATCAACCAGCCAGACCTCGGCGTCAAACTGATCGTCAAAGCTGCTGGGTTGATCCAGTGAGCGTGACAGCACTTCCTGTAAAATCGGGTCGTGCCATTCCGCCTGACTGGCTGCTGGCATAACAAGAGCCATGACAAGAACGGCCACAATTCCCAAAGCCCGGAATCGGGCTTTGGGGGTGGCAGTTTTCAGCAAGCTACTTAAGTAGTTAACCAAATGAAATCCTATTTTCTTACTAAGTGGACAGTCACTCCCGGCAACTGCTCCTGCGTTGCTCTAGCTCCTGCATCCATGCAGTCGTGCGGCGTTACAACTCCGGTCACATAGCTAAGGCTATGCTCCCTGCGTTGTGCCTTGCATAGTAACTGCCCACTTAGCCAGAAATATACGATTCCATTTGGCCAACTACTTATCACGGGTAAAAGGCTGTCAGCAGTTAAAGTACCGTTAGCGTTTTGTGCGTTCTTTAAGCAGTTCGATAATTTCACTGAGCTGAATATCTTCTTTATCGTTTGCAGTCCGGTGCTTGTATTCCACCATGCCATCCGCCAGGCCACGGTCACTGAGAACCACGCGGTGCGGAATACCGATAAGCTCCATATCGGCAAACTTCACTCCGGGGCTGGCTTTTCTGTCGTCCATCAGCACTTCAAAGCCTGCTGTGGTCAGTTCCTGGTAGAGTTTTTCGGCCGCTTCACGGACTGCTTCGGATTTTTCAATCTTCAGAGGTACCAGGGCGATCTGGAAAGGCGCGATGGCTTCCGGCCAGATAATGCCACGGTCATCGTAATTCTGTTCAATGGCGGCGGCGGCGGTTCTGGAAACGCCGATGCCATAGCAGCCCATGGCCAGCGGAATGCTCTTGCCATTTTCACTGAGAACCGTGGCGTTCATGGATTCGCTGTATTTGGTACCCAGCTGGAAAATATGGCCAACTTCGATACCACGCTTGATAAACAGCTGTCCTTTACCGCAGGGGCTTGGGTCACCTTCCTGAATATTGCGCAGGTCTTCAACGCGGCTGAAGGTGCAGTCACGCTCCCAGTTGATGCCGAAGTAGTGTTTGCCTTCGATATTGGCACCGGCACCAAAGTCGGCCATTTTCGCTACGGTTCGATCGACAATCACCGGGATTGGGCAGTTAACCGGGCCAAGTGAGCCAGGGCCGGCACCCATGATGTTTTTAACTTCTTCTTCGGTGGCAAAGCGCAGGGGAGCAGCCACATCCGCAAGGTTTTCCGCCTTGACTTCGTTAAGCTCGTGGTCGCCACGGATCAGCAGGGCAATGAACTCGCTGTCAGCGTCTTCTGCAGCCGCAACAATCAGGGTCTTGATGGTTTTTTCAACAGGCAGGTTGAACTGTTCTACCAGTTGATCGATGGCCCGGGCATCCGGAGTGTCCACCAGTGTCATCGCTTCAGAGGGGGCAGGGCGTTCACCTGCAGGGGCAATAGCTTCTGCTTTCTCAATGTTGGCTGCATAGTCGCTCTGGTCGCTGAATACGATGGCATCTTCACCGGACTCGGCCAGTACATGGAACTCCTGGGAACCACTGCCGCCAATGGCACCGCTGTCAGCCTGCACTGCACGGTATTCAAGACCCAGGCGGTCAAAGATGCGGCAGTAGGTCGTGTGCATATTCTGATACTCTGCCTGCAGACACGCTTCAGTGGCATGGAATGAATAGGCATCTTTCATCAGGAATTCGCGGCCGCGCATCAGGCCGAAACGTGGGCGACGCTCGTCACGGAATTTGGTCTGGATCTGGTACAGGTTGATTGGCAGCTGCTTGTAGCTGTTCAACTCGTTACGGGCAATGTCAGTAATGACTTCTTCATGGGTTGGGCCAATCACAAAATCACGACCGTGGCGATCCTGAAAACGCAGCAGTTCAGCGCCAAATTGATCCCAGCGACCGGTTTCCTGCCACAGTTCCGCCGGTTGAACGGCGGGCATCAGGGTCTCCAGTGCGCCAGAGCGGTTCATCTCTTCACGAACAATGTTTTCTACTTTTTGCAGGACCCTGAGACCCAGAGGCAACCAGGTATAGAGGCCGGATGCCAGTTTGCGGATCATACCGGCACGCAACATCAGCTGGTGGCTGATGACCACGGCATCGGCAGGCGTCTCCTTAAGGGTTGGAATCAGATACTGACTGGTTCTCATGTGCTCATTTACCAGGCTGTTCAAAAAAAGCGTGTCAAAATTTGACGTCAATTAATGCGGCATTTTAAGGCCAATCGGTTATTATACCAACCGCTGTTGCAAAATCCCCTGTTGTTGATTGGTTGTTCTGAAAAATACCTTCTCTATTCTATTTTCTCTGGATGGGCTGTACCGTGAGTAGCTTTGAACTGGATCCCCAGCTGGCAAGAGACAGTGTGGTTATTGGTGATTTTCCTGTTTGTCGCCTTTTGCTAATGAACGATAGCCAGTATCCCTGGTTTATCCTGGTTCCCCGTATCCAGGGGGTGGAAGAGATTTATCAGTTGGATGAGGCGGCCCAGCAACAGCTGCTTTTCGAATCCTCATATCTGGCGGAAATGCTGCAGGTGCTGTTCTGTGCAGACAAGATGAATGTGGCCGCGTTGGGTAACGTGGTTCGACAGCTGCATGTGCATCATGTCGTCCGTTTCACGGCGGATGCTGCCTGGCCAGCGCCGGTGTGGGGCAGGCATCCAGCCCGGCCTTATACGGATGAACAGCTCGCAGAGGTGATGCACAAGCTGAAAACGGGCATTACCGATATGCCTTCTTTCCAGTGGGCTTAACAGGTAAGGTAAATTTGGAAGGCAGAAGCTCAAGGAGTAGACTGCGCAGATTAATCTGCTTCCGGTTGCCTGTAATCGATCTTGTTTAATGACCGGAAGTGGTTTGGCTGGCTGCCTGTGGGAGTAACAAACGATGCAAGATGAACTGCTTGAGCTGCAAACCCAGTTGAGTTTTCAGGAGGATACGATTGCTCAATTGAATGAAGTGGTTACCCGGCAGCAGAAAGATATTGACCGGTTAACAGAAGCCATGGCGCAACTGAAAAAGCAATTTGAAGAGATGGTGGCTGAACAGCTGGAAAGCCAGGAAGAGTTACCTCCTCCCCACTATTGATTGATGATTAGACGGCTCTGGATTCTTCTGGCCGGAATAACGTTTGCCAGCCAGAAGACCGGAATGCCTATCTTCCTTTCGGTGCGGCAATCACATCTTCCGCCTGAAGGCCTTTGTCCCTTTCAACCACAATAAACTCAACCCGCTGTCCTTCACTCAGGGTTCGGTGTCCTTCACCACGTATGGCACGGTAATGGACAAAGACATCTTCCCCCATATCACGGGTAATAAAGCCAAACCCTTTGGTGATATTGAACCATTTGACCGAGCCGGTTTCCCGTCCGGAGTCATCAAGCGGTTCCTCCGCTGAGCCGGAACTGCCGGGCAGGTTGGCAATAACATGAAACAGGGTGCCGGTGCTGACTGAAAACAGCGTCATCTGGTCGAGAGTCACGCCAGAGATCATCAGGGTGTTGTTATAGGCGAAACCAACCGCTGCGCAGAGCGCTGAAAACAGCAAGACGGACCCGGCTATCTGCAGCCACCGTTGGAAGCCATTGCGTCTGCTCAGGTAGGCTCCTGTCATTAAATTTAATGAAGCGGCCATCAGTAATAGTGCAACCACCGGGTTGGTCGGGTTGGCAGCGGCTGTTGATGGCTGGTAGAGGTTGGTCATGATGGCAATGACGAAAAAAAATGCCAACAGGCCGGTTAAAAGATGAGCTATTTTTAAATGTTTCAAGGCATGTTCCCTTAATTTGTTATCAGTATCAGTTGAAAACATCGAGCCCTTCTACGCATAGGCTTTTCAGAACCACAAGCCATCCGTGAAAACAGAATCTGGTGTAAAGCTGTCGTGCATTTTTTAATCATGACCAGACAGCATTGAGCCCGACAAACACGTTGTGCAACTTATTATGATGGAACACATGGTTTCCCATATCAGTGTTAATGTACCTTTATGATGTTTATTTCTCAAATATTGACAGGCCTGCCTGACATTTAACATCAGTCGAGACACTTCACGGACGGTGCAGGCAGGCGGGAAAGAGCCTGTAAACAGCGATGTGAGCTTTCTGGTGGGTTGTTGGAAGGGGTGATTGACTCTGTTATTTGGGTGTGAATCTTTTGGTAAAAAATGCTCGACGTGGAAAAATACCGATATTATAGTGGTATTCAGTACCTTGTATATCTACTGCTGCCGTCTTCTATTAAGCATGGTGTTCGTAAAGTTGTAGAAATGTCTAGAGGTTGTTAATAGATAACGTTGTACTCATGGAGTGATAAGGCAACTCTGGTCATGTCTTATTGAGAAAGGGAGGTACCAAATCCGCCTGGTGCTGTGGCAGATAATGCAGTCGCTGATAGTTGCCGTTAGCTGGTCAAAGCAGATTGCTTTAATCAGATAACAGTAAAACATTGGCAAGCGCTCAATGCCCTCTTTAAAAGGGAAAGCCTAAGGGAAGGCTTAAAAGGAATTTTCATCAGGAGAGTACGACTATGGCTGGGAAAAAAGCACCCGCAATCAAGGAAAAATACAGCAAAACCCAGATGCTGGCAGAAATTGCCGAGAATACCGGGCTTAGCAGAAAGCAGGTCAGTGCGGTAATGGATGAACTGAGCGAACTGGTTGAGCGCCATATTAAAAAACGGGGGTGTGGTGAGTTTACCTTGCCCGGTCTGTTAAAAATCGTGACCAAGAAAAAACCGGCGCAAAAAGCCAAAAAAGGGGTGCCAAACCCTTTCAAACCCGGCGAATTAATGGATGTGCCAGCCAAGCCTGCTTCTATTCAGGTGAAGGTAAGGCCATTGAAGAAGCTGAAGGAGTTTGCAGCATCGTAGTGCATCATTTCAATGAGTTTGATGTGTACAATCTCCGTTCACCCTGAGCGCCCTTCGGCTCGGCTCAGGGTGAACGGACGAAGGGTGGTTGGCACAGTCTTTATTCAGGGTATGGAGCTTACGCCCTTCGACTCCGCTCAGGACGAACGAAGTATGGAGGTCAGTGAAGGAACCCATCAATTGCATTGAAACCATTTACCAGGCTGCTTATAAGAGCTGCAACACCAAAGGAGCTTACCGGCTCCTTTTTTTATGGTTGCAATTTGTTCAGGGTTGTAGAAAAATAATTTCTCGTTGCGAATAGGATGTATCACCAAGGGGAACTGCTTATGTCAGTTGGTGGTAGTCGCAATAATAAACACAACACAAAGTACTCAGGGAGCAATTCTGATTATGAAAACCCTCGCTAAAAGCGCACTGGGTGTAGCTGTTGCTACAGCTGTCGCCGCTACCTCTGTTCAGGCTTCTGAAGCTGTGACTATGGATCCGAGTCTGACGTTTACGTATAAGAATTTTTACTGGAAAGAAGATGGTAAGAATGGAAGCGGTCATGTAGGTGATGGTGATTATGATCGCAAAGAATGGGTTCACGGTCTGATTGCTGACTTTGATACCGGTTATGTAAATGACCTGGTTGGTGCTGTAGTTACTGCTGGATATGCAGGACCATTAAGCATTAAAAAAGAATACGGTACTGCTTCAAACGTCCCTGGTGGAAGTGATGGCAAGGGTGATGGAATCTCAGGCTTTCAACAGGCCTACCTGAAAACAAAAACAACATTCAGTGGTGTTGAATTGGCAGGTACTGTTGGTGTCAAGAAGCGTAGTACAGAAACTTACTCTGATTCAGGCTCTCGCGTTCTGGCGGCCAGCTCTACAGGTTACGACCTTTCGGTTGGTTTCGAAGGTGCTAATGCATACATTACTGAAATCACCAGTGTTAGTGAGCGTAATGCTTCAACATTGAATGGCGACCTTTCTGGTAATGGCGATAAGGTTGATTATCTCCGTATCCTGGGGGCAAATTACAGTTATGAAGGTTTGGATCTCGCAGCAGAATATGGAAACTCAAAAGGCTTGGTTAAGCAGACTTTCCTGAAAGCCGGTTATGGTTTTGAGCTTGATGATATGAGTTCTGTTGATCTTGACGTTCGTTACGGTAAAGCCAAGAGTGATGAGTCAGGTAATGATGCAAAAGCCAAGTATTATAACCTGAATGCAACTTATAACTATGGCAATGCTTATGTCGGTCTTGGTTACAATAAAACCAAAGATGGTGATTATAATTCTGACTACATTGATGGTGAGCATGGTAAATTCAATTCCAGCTTGTCTCTGTGGGCAGATTATGCAGAAGAAGGTGAGAAAGCTTACGTCGTCTCTGCTGGCTACAACTTTGCTGATCAAGGTCTGAGCGGTTTAACTTTAGATGTTTGGTACGCTAAAGGCGATGATGCTGATGAAATAGAAGATTTCAAGCGCCGCGAGTATGGTAGTTACGTTTCTTATGCTTTCGATGGCTCTCTTGAAGGCCTTTCTCTAGCTTGGCTTTACACCAATTATCGAGCTCAAGGTGATACAAGTGAAAGCCTTGGAGATCTTTCTAATCAGGATGTAAACCGTCTGTACCTGACTTACTCTGTTGCTGCATTCTAAGCAGTTAACTGCTTAAGTTAAAAAAAGAGGGCGAATGCCCTCTTTTTTTGCTTAAAAATTAGTGAATCAATATTCCAGATGCCTTGTAATCAGGGTATGCCAGTGCATACAAATCTTTCATTATCTAAATTGCTTATTTCGGTGATGGCTTTATCAATGAGTTATTGTATGTTCTGAGGCCTCAGTCCATCTGTAAGTATCCGCAAATTCCATACGACTGATTTTTAATTCAGGTGCTGAGTGAAAAAAAGATAGCACAGAATTTTATATAAACATTTGATTTCTATAGTGATTAGGTCGGTTTTCAGCCTTGCTGCTATTAATGATAAATAGGTATAAATATAAACTGGTTATAATGGAATAATACCTTACACAATTTTATCAGGGATGAGGCTTTTGAGGGTTATGGATAATAAGGCTGATCAGCCGTCCTCAGCGTCACTTTGGCTCGCTTATCTGGCTAAAGGTGGCTCCATGAAAGAACTTCGTAATTTGGATCAATGTCAGCTTGATGCTATGTACAGGTTGGCTTTTGCCCAATTCAATTCCGGCCATTTTACCGATGCTTTAAAGGTCTTCCGACATCTTTGTCTGCTTGATCATACCAGCTATTCCTATTTTCTTGGCCTGGGCTTGTCTCAGTATGAGCTTTCCCTGTTTGCTGAGGCTGCGGCAACGCTGGCTTATGGGGAAAAGCTTGATCAGAAGGACCCAAGGGCTTCACTGATGATGGCTAAATGCTTTATTGAGATCAAACGCTGGTCTCTGGCTCAGAAAGCCTTATCTGAGGCGGTGACCAGAGCAAGCCAGTCTGCCCGTTGGAAAGATGAGCTTCAGCAGGCGAAAAAATTGACCAGTTTTGTTCGTGGCAAATTGCAGTGAAGATGTTTCAGGGATTGTTTGTTGCCCGGTAAGGAATACCGGGCAGGGTGATTTTCAGGCGTCAGAGTCAGGGAGGGCGTTATTATGTCGAACACAGTTGGAGAACCGGGTGGTGTACAAACAGGAATAACGCCTGCTCCGGGCACACCGGGCAATGTTTCGGCAAATCCCGGGAATGGGGTAAGCAGTGGCTACAGTCCAGCAAATTCTGTCTCACAATCTGGGGGTTCCGGTCCGGACGGAAGTCAGGCGGGTGTCCAGCTGAATGCGCCGGCAAATAGTGGCAACAACGGTGTTGACTATCTGGCAAGAACCTTGCAGTCAAGGCTGGATTCGTTTCGTGCCACGATTGCCCAGAATAATGCCATGACCCCGGGGGAGCTTGATCTTTCTGATACCCAGAACCTGCTGTTGTCCTTAAGAGGTGCGATTAATGACCTTAAGGTACTCAACAGTGTGACAACCATTGAAATACGGGCTGCGGATCGACAGGCACAAGTCTCTCTTTCATCAGACATTAGTGCAATGAGAAAAACGATTGAGTCTACGCAGCATTCGATCAACAGCAAGCAGTCAGAACGGGACAGGGCTCCTGACCATCAGAAGCCAGCACTGGATGCTGAAATAGAATCATTAAAAGGGAGGAAAATGGCCGCGGAGGTGCGACTGACTGCAAAAGAGGCGCTGCTTTCGAGTTCTGATGATAATGCGGTCAGGGACCTGTCGGTTCCCCTGGTGAAGGCTATCAGTCCGGAATCTCTGGAATCCGGTGAAGAGCAGCTGGATGAACTTAAACATGAATTAAAAGTATTAGAAAAGCGTTTTGACAGTGACGAGGTTCGCTCCAGGCTGACCAGTCTTATTGCTGCTGACTATGACAGGGAGATTCTTCGGGTATCGGATCGTGACATTGAAAGTCGTCAGCCCCGGGGAGGTAAAGGCTCTCCTGAGGCCTTGAAATCGCTGGTAAGCCCGGAGGTCGTTGATAACCTGTTCAGTTTCTTTTCGGCCCGTGACACCTCTGCGCTGGACTCTGTGCGCAATCAGGCCGCTCCATCTGAACAACAGTTAACTGATGCTGCTGAAGGTCTGGCTCTGGTGCTGCTTGCAGAGCCTCCCGTGACAGCCCGTGAAAAAAATACCGTCAATCGGTCATATCCTGATGATAGTACCAGTATTGAGGATGCCGATAATTCACAGGCTCCAATGCTGCGCGCAGAGCTACCAGTAACGGCCAATGATAAAAATGCAACTGATCAGCCAAATCCTGGCGATAGTCTTGAAGGCACCAAACATGCACAGTCTCCGATACCCCCGGCAGAGCCACCAGTGACAGCCAGTGAAGAAAATCCCGTCGATCAGCCCTATCTTGGCGACAGTCTCAGTCTTGAAGGGGCTAATAATCCACAGGCATTTACAATGCTCCTGTTAAAAGAGCGAATGGCTGATATGCAAGAGGCGCTGGAAAAGAGATCGGATGGGGACATGGTTGATTCTGTTGGGACCAATCAACTTGCCCAGCTTCTTGAAGCAGAGCGAGAGGTCGAGGCCATGGTTGTCGAGGCGATCAGGGATCAGGAGCGCTATGAGGCGGATATGCTTAAATCTCATCCGGTTTAAGAGGCAATATCTACGATAGGGATTCAGTGTTGTTCGTTCTATTTGATAAGCCGTACTGGTGACCAGTGCGGCTTTTTTTGTCTGGCAACGGCTGACTCTGCCGGTCTTTGGGGTATAATGGCCGTTTTTCTGCGAATCAGTATACGTAAGCGCCCAATTCAATACGATATCAATGGTGCTTACTGTTGTAAGTGAAAGGGTAGGCCAGCGTCAATGCCGATCTATGAGTATCAGTGTGAGCAATGCTCCGAAGTGACGGAAGCGATTCAAAAATTCGGTGATGCACCGTTGAGTGATTGCCCGGTCTGTGGTCAGGCCGCACTGAAGAAGCTGTTAAGCGCGCCGGCCTTCAGGCTGAAAGGTGGTGGTTGGTATGAAACCGACTTCAAAGGAGGCAGTAAGAAAAACCTGTCTTCCAGTGATAACCACTGTCCTGGCAAAGACAGCAAAAGCAGTTGTGCCGGTTGCCCTGCAACCAGTCAATAAAAGCGTTGCCCGGCAACCAGTGATTGATCCAAATCCTTTCAGCCCGGTGGCTGTAGGGAAGAAATCCAGTTGAATTCCTGATTTGAGGTATATTATGCGCAGCCATTATTGCGGCGAACTGAATCTTTCCCATGATGGGCAGGAAGTCACCCTCTGCGGTTGGGTACATCGCCGTCGTGATCACGGTGGCGTGATTTTCCTGGACCTGCGTGACCGTGAAGGCCTGGCTCAGGTGGTGGTCGACCCTGATACCGAAGAAGCGTTTGCACTGGCTGACAAGGTGCGTAGCGAATATGTCCTGAAAATTACCGGTATTGTGCGTCCCCGTCCGGAAGGCACTGTGAACAGCAATATGTCTACCGGTGAGATTGAGGTGCTGGGTAAGCAGGTGGAAATCCTTAACCAGGCCCAGACTCCGCCTTTCCAGATCGAAGGTTATACCGACGTGGGTGAAGATGTGCGCCTGCGTAACCGGGTCATTGATCTGCGTCGTCCTGAAATGCAGGAAAAGCTGATTATTCGCAGCAAAGCCACCGCTGTAGTCCGTCGCTTTATGGAAGAGCACGGCTTTCTGGATATCGAAACACCGATGCTGACCCGTGCAACTCCGGAGGGTGCCCGGGACTACCTGGTGCCCAGCCGTGTGCATCCGGGGCACTTCTACGCACTTCCCCAGTCTCCTCAGTTGTTCAAGCAGATGCTGATGGTGTCTGGCTTTGATCGCTACTACCAGATCGTCAAGTGTTTCCGTGATGAAGATCTGCGTGCTGACCGTCAGCCGGAATTTACCCAGATCGATATTGAGACATCCTTCCTGGATGAAGCTCAGATCATGGGCATTACCGAGTCCCTGATCAAAAAACTGTTTATGGAAGTGAAGAGCGTGGATCTCGGTACCGAATTCCCACGCATGACCTATGCCGAAGCCATGAGCCGTTATGGTTCTGACAAGCCAGACCTGCGTATTCCCCTGGAGCTGGTGGATGTGGCAGACCTGATGGCCGGCGTTGACTTCAAGGTATTTAAAGGCCCGGCAGAAGATCCTAAAGGCCGGGTTGCCGCACTGAAAGTGACCGGCGGTGCCGAGCTGAGCCGTAAGCAGATTGACGACTACACGAAGTTTGTCAGCATCTACGGCGCCAAAGGTCTGGCCTGGATCAAGGTGAATGAGCTGGAGAAAGGGGTTGAAGGCCTTCAGTCGCCAATCATCAAGTTCCTGGGAGATGATGTCACCATGAACATCATGTCCCGTATTGGCGCTGCCAATGGCGATATTGTCTTCTTTGGTGCGGATAAAGAAACAATTGTGAATGAGGCGCTGGGTGCTCTGCGTTGCAAGGTGGGTGAAGATCTGAATCTTTATACCTGTGACTGGGCACCGTTGTGGGTTATTGACTTCCCGATGTTTGAAGAGACCGATAATGGCTCCCTGACTGCGCTGCACCATCCATTCACAGCACCAACCTGTTCTCCCCAAGAGCTGGAAGCTAATCCGTCTCAGGCACTGTCCCGTGCTTATGATATGGTTCTGAATGGCTATGAAGTGGGTGGTGGTTCTGTCCGTATTCATCGTCAGGACATGCAGCAGGCGGTATTCCGTGTGCTGGACATCCAGGAAGAAGAGCAGCGTGAGAAGTTTGGCTTCCTGCTGGATGCCCTGAAGTACGGTGCGCCTCCTCACGGTGGCCTGGCGTTCGGCCTGGACCGTCTGGTGATGCTGCTGTGTGGTACCACTAACATTCGTGAAGTGATTGCCTTCCCGAAAACCCAGTCAGCTTCCTGTTTGCTGACCCAGGCTCCGGGTGAAGTGGAAAGTCAGCAGCTGCGCGATCTGAATCTGCGCATTCGTCGCGATCCGGCATCTGCAACCAGTCACTGATTCATCCTGGCAGCCTCTCAGTGGAGCGGCTGCCAGCCAAGCGTTTAAATAGAGGTTTTTATGGCAGGTCATAGTAAATGGGCCAACATCAAACACCGTAAGGCTGCGCAGGACGCCAAGCGGGGCAAAGTCTTTACCAAAATCATCCGGGAACTGACCGTTGCCGCCAAGCAGGGCGGTGGTAATGTTGAGGATAACCCGAAGCTGCGAGCGATCGTTGATAAAGCCCTGGCTGCCAATATGACCCGGGATACCATTAACCGCGCAATTGCCCGTGGTGCCGGTGGTGAAGATGATTCCAATATGGAAGAAGTCACCTATGAAGGGTACGGGGCTGGTGGCATCGCGGTGCTGGTTGAGTGTCTGACGGATAACCGCAACCGGACGGTGGCTGAAGTTCGTCATGCTTTTTCCAAGCATGGTGGTAACCTCGGTACCGATGGTTCCGTTGCTTATCTGTTCGAGCGTAAAGGTCAGATTTTCTTTGAAGAAGGTGTTGATGAAGAGCAGCTGATGGACGCAGCCCTGGAAGCCGGTGCTGAAGATGTCGTCACTAATGATGATGGCTCAGTAGAAGTGCTGACCGAGTGGACTGAGTTTATGGCCGTCAAGGATGCTCTGGAAGCGGCCGGGCTCACTCCTGCCGGTGGTGAAGTCGCCATGATCGCTTCTACCCAGACAGAGCTTGATCTGGCAGGTGCCGAGAAAGTCATGAAACTGATTGATCGTCTGGAAGATCTGGATGATGTTCAGAATGTCTATACCAATGCGGACATTTCTGCAGAAATCATGGAGCAACTGGGCTGAGTTCTGGTCTGGATTGAGTTAAGTGAAAGCCCGGATTGCTCCGGGTTTTGTTTTACATCAAACCGGGAGGGAGTCGTTAGCCCGGGATAAGTCTGGAGGAAACCTGTTTACTGTCCAGATGGCATCCGGCGTGGAGAAGGCATGAAATTAACACAGCCTCCTGGCAGAGACCCTGCAAGAGTCTGAGTACCAATGCAAGGCACAGGGGCTGACGATCCCGTAGTAGTGATGAAGATGCTGTAATGGCGCTGGAGCAAAGGGGGTCGATCATCCCGTTGAATTTGGAAATCAACCAATGGTAACTCATCGCTGCCGGTGGGAGGGATTTTTGGTAACAACAAGTCCCTGGGTTTATGCTTCACTGGCAGATACGTCAGAAACTTTCTCCGGTCATTATCCCCATAATGAGTTTTTACTGGCTTTTTTTCTCTTCCTTTTTCTCTTTTTTGGATTACCTGTCTGTTCTTCTAAATATTCTTCCGCAGTAAAGTAACAGTCATCTGAGAATTGCTCTCCTTCATCGGCAGTAACGTATGCCTCATCGTTTGCCCCCCCGCCGCTATTAAGTGACACAGAGCCATGGGGCTCTGGCAGGACTGCTAACTTTGTCTTTATTTGATCAATAACGATTTTCATTGAATTCTGGTTATCAAGCTTGTTCACCGGGATTTCAATGACATCAAATCCCAGTTTTTGCAGCAGGGCGATTTTAAGCAAAGTCGAACCATTCCTGGTTTTGAAATCACCACTCACGTAATGAGAAGGTCCCTGAACATCGATAACCATGTTGTAATCTGGCAGTCGCAGGTCAACCGGAGGTAATGAGTTCAGACTCTTTTCTTCTTCAATCTTCAACGACGGAAAGCTTGATTGGAGGTGATCGCGGAAGGTGGATTGAGATTGTGAAATGATTGTTCGGTAATGGGGGACCACCGGACACGTTCTCCCTAGCCAACTTGCAGCCATGGCAATGATGTATTGATCATCTGTATTGCCTGATGATGTATTTTCCAGGCGAGAAAATAGTTCACCTATGTGCTTTTCAAGCGAGTTTTTATCACTGCAACCTCTGTCCAGATAAAATCTGGCACAGAATGCCATTACTCCCCAGAGAGACATCAATATACCCTGCTCAGAGAGCTGAGGGTTTTCACTGATTCTCTCGACAAGAGAATCGAACGTTGATTTAACCGCGTTCAGCTCAATAGCCTCACCCAGTTTTGCCAGGGACCACAGCAGGTTGGCGACTTCCTGTGGCTTGAAATGGTCTTTCTCTTCCTTTGATTCGGCTTTGATTTTCACATGTGGCAATAGTGCGACCACGGCCTCTTTGAGTTTCGGTGTTTGCTCCAGCTCCAGCACCAGCCCATTGTCCGCCAGTTTCGCCAAGGCCCACAGCAAGTTGGCGACAGCCTGTGGCTTGAATTGGTCTTTCTCTTCTTTTGATTCGGCCTTGGTTTCCACATGGGGCAACAGCGCGGCCACGGCCCCTTTCAGCTTCGGTGTCTTCTCCAGCTCCAGGCCATTGTCCACCAGTTTCGCCACGGCCCATAGCAGGTTGGCGACATCCTGTGGCTTGAAGAGGTCTTTACCTTCTTTTGTTTCGGCTTTGGTTTTCACGTGGCGCAAAAGTGCGGCCACGGCCTCTATGAGCTTCGGTACCTTCTCCAGCTCCAGCCCGTTGTCCACCAGTTTCGCCACGGCCCATAGCAGGTTGGCGACATCCTGTGGCTTGAAGAGGTCTTTATCTTCTTTTGTTTCGGCTTTGGTTTTCACGTGGCGCAAAAGTGCAGCCACGGCCTCTATGAGCTTCGGTACCTTCTCCAGCTCCAGCCCGTTGTCCACCAGTTTCGTCACCGCCCACAACAGGTTGGCGACCTCCTGTGGCTTGAAGTGTTCTTTCTTTTCTTTTGATTCGGCTTTGGTTTTCACATGGGGCAACAGCGCGGCCACGGCCTCTTTGAGCTTCGGTGTCTTCTCCAGCTCCAGCCCGTTGTCCACCAGTTTCGCCAAAGACCACAGCAGGTTTGCGATATGCTGAGGAGTGAAGCGGTCTTTCTCTTTTTTTGATTCGGCTTTGGTTTTCACATGGGGCAACAACGCGGCTACGGCCTCTTTGAGCTTCGGTGTTTTCTCCAGCTTGAGCCCGTTTTCCACCAGTTTCGCCACGGCCCACAGCAGGTTGGCGATATGCTGAGGAATAAAGTGGTCTTTCTCGTCTTTTGCTTCGGCTTTTTTGGTTTTCACATGGGGCAACAGCGCGGCCACGGCCTCTTTGAGCTTTGGTGTTTTCTCCATCTCCAGCCCGTTGTCTACCAGTTTCGCCACGGACCACAGCAGGTTGGTGATACCTTGAGCGATGAAGTGGTCTTTCTCGTCTTTTGATTCGGCTTTGGTTTTCACATGGGGCAACAGAGCGGCCACGGCCTCTTTGAGCTTCGGTGTTTTCTCCAGCTCCAGCCCGTTGTCCACCAGTTTCGCCACAGACCACAGCAGGTTGGCGATACCTTGAGTGTTGAAGTGGTCTTTCTCGTCTTTTGATTCGGCTTTGGTTTTCACATGGGGCAACAGCGCGGCTACGGCCTCTTTGAGCTTCGCTGTCTTCTCCAGCCCGTTGTCCACCAGTTTCGCCACAGACCACAGTAGGTTGGCGATACCTTGTGTATCAATAGTTCTGACTTCAGGTTTTTGGTTGCACTGTATTATTACTGCATCAAGTAAAGTTGACAGTAAAGCAGCTTGAGTTTCCTTTCCCAACTCATCCATGTATTTATGAGGGGTCAAAACACCCGCTGAAGTAAAGGAATGAAGCGTTGTCGTCAGGCTTCGCCAGGTCCACCCGGGTGTCGCTTTAAAATCGTGCAACAATGGTATCAGTTGGCTTTGTTCACTATGATTTAAAGGTCGTTTTGACCCTAATGTGTATTGTTTAATTGAACTGGCAAATTGACTGTGTTTTCTACCATCATAGCGATCACCATAACGAGCAGATATCCTCACCAGGCAACTCATTTTTTCGTGTGTAATGAGAGCATTAAAATCATAAACAGGTTTTACTGAATGTCTTGGTGGATAGTGAGAAGAGCATGCGTCAGAAGTATGATAAAATTCATTACACCTTGAGATATAGGGGGGTGGAGTATTCACCTGTCTGACTGTGTCATGCCGATATCGCCCACTCCTTGAAGCATTGGTATGACCATCCGGTGGTTTATAATCATTACCTGATGTCGTGTATTTCCAACTTATACCAGCAGTGCCTCTATCCATAATTATATTTCATTAATTCATAAAAAATATGAAAAGTGTACACTGTTCTGTTTATAGTTCATCTTGCTGAAATGTCTATAAACTCTGGTTTAATTGGTGCTTGCGACGAATTTTATAGATTAAATTCGAAACTTGTCTTTATTTGATCAACAATGGGTTTTTTAGACCAATTTGCTGCCGCCGCAGTAGGGCAGTTTATTCTCGGACAGCCCCCCGGGAGCCCTGATAAAAAAGGCTGAAACCAATGACAAAGAGGAAGATGAGGCATACCGACAGGAGACCGGATACGGTATCCCGGGAGATCTGAAGTTCAAACAGCAGCGGTTGGAAAAAATCCAGAAGGCCAAAAAAAACCTTGAAGAACGAGAGCTGGCACTGAATCCGGACAAGCCAATAGACGATAAAAAAATAACTCAGTTTTGCCGACCCCCATGCCCGGATGAGGCAGGTATTGACGCCTATGTGGCGACTGATAGTAAGGAAAACCATCGAAAGAACTGCTGGAAAACTCAGACAGGAAGTTTGTCAAAGCCGATTTTATTTATAACTCGGCCAGCACAGACAAAACAATTATCAGGGAGCCTTAGGCTTCCATTAAAGATTAAAGGCCAGTGTGATTAGAAACAGCACCAGAGTGACACTGGCAATGATCAGTAATGTTTTCATTTGATGGTTCATCTGGCAGGCTGGCTCCCCAAAACTCATGTTCAAGGGTAAGTCGCAACTGCTGAGTTTCGTAGCCTGTTTTGGTAATGCCGTGTTTCAAAATTGTAATGCTGGAAACGTGTATGTATATACAGTATTCTTTTTAACGACAGGTTTGGAACAGAAATGGAATGGCCATATTGTTGGGGATTGATCCCGGGTCCAGGATTACCGGGTATGGAATCATTGAGGAAATTGGCTCCCAATGTAAATACGTAGCATCCGGCTGTATCCGAATTCAGGATGGGCCACTGCCAGAAAGACTTGCCCAAATTTTTCAGGGTATCAATACGGTGATTGAAATGTACAGTCCGCAATCTGTCGGTATTGAGCAGGTGTTTATGGCACGCAATGCCGACTCTGCCCTGAAGCTTGGGCAGGCCCGTGGTGCGGCGATTGTTGCCGCAGTAAATCATGGGCTTGAAGTTGCAGAGTACTCGGCACGACAGGTGAAACAGGCGGTGGTGGGTAAGGGCTCTGCGGAAAAGTTCCAGGTACAGCACATGATTACTTCAATTCTGAAGCTGGATAAAACCCCTCAGGCCGATGCCGCTGATGCGTTAGCAGTGGCATTGTGCCACTCCCACACACGGGCAAGCCTGGTGCGAATGGCCGGAGCAACGGGCAGAAGAAATCGTCGGTTATTAAGTAGTTAAGTCGTTAGAAGAGATACTGAATATGATAGGCAGACTTCGCGGTATTTTGCTGGAAAAAAAAGCCCCATACCTGCTGATTGAGGCTGGTGGGGTGGGCTATGAAGTTGAAGCGCCGATGTCGGTGTTTTACCGTCTGCCAGAGGTTGGTGTTGAGACAACGCTTTATACGCACTTTGTCGTTAGAGAAGATGCACAGCTGCTCTATGGCTTTAGCGACGCCCGGGAGAGAGAGCTTTTCCGTACTCTGATTAAAGTGAATGGAGTGGGTCCGAAACTGGGCCTGACACTGCTCTCCGGAATAGAAGCGTCTGTATTTGTACGTTGTATCCATGATGGCGACAGTTCTACCCTGGTGAAATTACCCGGGGTTGGCAAGAAAACCGCGGAACGCCTGATCGTGGAGTTAAAAGACAAACTGTCAACATGGGATAGCTCTGCTGCGCAATTTGATGGTTTGACTGGAACGCCCCTGGGGCAGGCCCTGGAAAAACAGGCCGCGGATACTGAACAGGAAGCCGTCAGTGCCCTGGTTGCCCTGGGCTATAAGCCTCAGGAAGCCAGCAAGGTGATTGGGCGGATTAAAGTAGAAGGTCTGTCCAGTGAAGAACTGATCAGGCAGGCATTAAGAAGTATGATTTAACATCATTCCCGGAAAAAATTATGATTGAAGCGGATCGCTTAATATCAGCCAGTGAGCGCCCGAGTGAAGAGGCCCAGGATCGGGCCATTCGACCTGTCCGGTTGCGTGAGTACACCGGGCAGCCAAAAGTCAGGGAGCAGATGGAGATATTTATCCAGGCGGCCCGAAAGCGTGGTGATGCTTTGGATCATACGTTGATATTTGGTCCGCCCGGGCTGGGCAAGACAACGCTTTCCCATATTGTTGCCAATGAAATGGGCAGTAATATCCGTTCGACTTCCGGGCCAGTGATTGAAAAAGCCGGAGACCTTGCCGCCCTGCTCACGAACCTTGAGCCTAATGACATCCTGTTTATTGATGAGATCCATCGTCTCAGCCCGGCCGTTGAAGAAGTGCTCTATCCGGCCATGGAAGATTATCAATTGGATATTATGATTGGTGAAGGCCCAGCGGCACGTTCGATCAAACTGGATCTGCCACCCTTTACCCTGGTCGGCGCGACCACCCGAGCAGGGCTGCTGACTTCACCTTTAAGGGATCGGTTTGGCATTGTTCAGCGGCTTGAGTTCTACAATGTGGCGGATCTCAGTGCCATTGTGCTCCGTTCTGCTGGTATTCTCGGAGTGCCGATGAATAGCGAGGCGGCCAATGAAGTTGCCCGCCGTTCAAGAGGCACACCCCGTATCGCCAACCGGCTGCTGCGAAGAGTCAGGGATTACGCGGAAGTAAAAGGCGATGGTTCGGTAACCCGTGAACTGGCAGACGCTGCCCTGAATATGCTGGATGTGGACGCCAGCGGTTTTGATCATATGGACCGTCGACTGTTACTGGCCATGATTGAAAAGTTTGATGGAGGTCCAGTGGGCGTGGACAACCTTGCCGCAGCCATCAGTGAAGAGCGGGACACCATTGAAGATGTGCTTGAGCCCTACCTGATTCAACAGGGTTATATAATGAGAACACCCAGAGGCAGGGTATTAACTAAGAGCGCTTATCTACATTTTGGCTATGATTACCCCTAGGGGCTGTTCAGGTTGTATTATGAACTAGACTTCAGTTCATGCTCGGAGGACCTGTCAGTCCTCTTTTTTTATCCTTACGGCATTTGGAAATATCGTAACAGGAGTACCTGATACCCTCAGTATGCAACTCAACTTCAACAGGCCACAGTCCGGCCCTATCTAAACAGACAGGATGTATAATATGCTCCCAGCTGGAACGCCTGAAACTTCCTACGGGATGCAGGTACGCTCGAAAATTGATAGACCAGAGTCAGAGTATCCAACAGGAGAGGTACAAACTGCTGCCGGCATCAAAAGACGTGTTATCCCTTTTACAGTAGGCGAACATGTCTTCAATGAGAACCTGATAGAAGGATTGATTAATCACAATGGAATGGGGAGACTGGCAGGGGTAAAAGACAGGGGATGTCGTCTGGTTGAGCGTCCTGAGTTAATTCAGTGGTTAACGTCTGAAGCTACGCAAAGTCGTTTATCGTCATCTGATGTCATTTGGCCTCACAGGGGGATCAAGAGACCGAAATCAGATTACAGTACTCTCAGTCAACTTGAAGACCTGGCCGTGTTGATGGGGTTTGCGAAAAGTTTAGGGTTCACCCGTCATTCAGTTCAGGATGGCAGCACATCTTTATGCAGTGATCTTCATCCGGTCATGGAGAAATTTGTTGCGTTGTTCGACAGCAACAATCTCGCGTTGAATTCTTATTACGAGGTGAGCTTTTATGCAAGGGATGATGTAGATAAACTGTATTTACACCTGAAACATTCACATGCGGTGACGCTGTTAACCCCTGATATTATTCCCGATCAAGAGGATCCCTTTGGTCGCCATAACTTTGATCGTGTTACTGACCCAATGTATAGTCCTGATGGTATCTACATTGAACTGGATGGTGCTGAGGATGACAGGGCGTTTGCAGGATTGATTAATCGAGTAAGACTGCTGGATCCATTTGAGGAAAAATCCAGCATGAATTTCCTGATTCGCTTTCGGAAAAATATTCCTGAGGATCAGAATATTTCTGATATTGCCAACTATCGGCTGGTCACAGGAAGTGAGGACAGGAATCAACTGTATTTCTCCTGCAGTGTCCCTGTAACAACTCTGAAAAAAGGAGAATTATTTATTGAGTTGCAAGCTCCGTTTATTAACTGTCCTGAACCCGATCTTGATGAAATATTTGATGTCGAAAAGGAGTGCAAATCAACCAGGGATAAGCTGAAAAGAAATACGGATGGCAGTATAAACAATAAAACCAACAGGGATCTTCTACGCCAGAAGTCGATACCCATTGTCAGAAATACCAGGAAGACTACGCCTGAGAAAAATGGCTTTGTCGGTGAATATCTTGGTTCAGGAATTGCGCAATGTGTCTTTACCCATGCAGAGTTTAACAAATTGGCAGCAAAGAAAATCATGCACAGCATGAATCACGCTGCTTCTGGAGCAACCATCAGGACACTGTGTAGTACACAGAGAATGTGTTCCTGTGTGATGACAGACCCCCTGCTGGGAAAAAATGGAGAAATCAAGTTTGCACTGAGTCCTATAGAATACATAGCGGTGCCGTATCGGGATGGTGCGATTGGTGCTGATCAGGTTTATGAATTTGATTTACCAGAAAAGAATGTTTCCTATGGTGTCGCTGCTTCTAATTATCCAGTGAGGGTCAGGAGGATAAGAAACAGTGCATCAGAGTCCGATGCTTTCAATAATCTTGATTACCTGCCCGTCCTGCCCAGAGAAGATTGCGATGAACCGGTCTTGTCCGATTACCATTACAGGATGGAAGCAATGGATGTTAATGGCGATTCAATGAAACCGGAGTTTTATGAACAGGACCAGGTGACAGTGTTAGGATTACAGAGGAAATACGATCAGGAAGAGATGGTTGAGTGTATATTGAAAGATCCTAATGAGAAACCTGAGGTTAAATTTGAAATCATTAAAGGCATTCTGGATTTGATAGACCGGTGTGACCGTTTTAACAAGATGATCGAGGAGAAAGGTAATGGCTGGGTAATCAAATGTGTTATTGATGGTAATTTTGCAAATTTTGCCTATGACCGGAAGAAACATCAGCTTATTTATCTTGATGTTGCCCCGGCAACGGTTACCATCGATGGACAGATTTTGCCGGGGAATCAATTTATGATGGAATGGATTAAGGAGCGCCATGAATTTATTTCCAAAATGTCTGAAGATCCACAGATGTCAAAATTGTTTGTGCTGGTGATGCTGACCAATGATCTTCGTCAACTTGAAAAAATACAATCCAGACTGGTAAGAGAGTCGGTCAGTCATGATTCACATAAAGAGGAAACCTCTTCCCTGCGGGATGTGGTCAGCAAAGTGTCCTCTTTGCTGGCGGAAGATGATCGATTTTTATCCTGGTGTGCCTGCCATTTTTTCTCAGACTCTGAAATGACTATGGAAAGCCTCAGTTACAATGAAGACGCGTCTTCAGGGGGGCGGTTTTCTCAAGTTGTATCGAGTTTATTTGAACGGTATATACAAAACCCCCTGGTTGATTTTGATCAGTATGTAGATAAGACTGATCCGGCTGAATCAGAAAAGATAAAATCATTACCCTTATCAAGAAGAATGGAGTTGCTTCGACAGTTGTCTGATGCGGCTTTTGGACACATGAAGCGAATAAAAAAGAGTCTTGCGGAGAAATCATCGAAGAAGTTGAATGGCAATGGTGTTGATGACCATAAAGAAGATATCTTATCCAAAATTGAATACGAAACAATGATGAATAAGGCTATAAGGGGTGATGTTATTCATTTCTTTCCAACTACTTGCCCTAAAGAGGATATGTTTAATGAATCTGCTTTTGCCTGGCTAAAAAAATGGGAAGCTATTCATAGCTATAAACCCATAGAGGGCGATAGCGTTGATAGTGTTTTGGGATTAAGTCGTCAGTTATTGCTGGATGCCGAGTTTGACGAAACCAGTGATTCTCTAATGATCACCATACCTTGCTTTCAACGACTGGTCAGAAGGATTTATGGTAAAAAAGTGGATGTGCTCCTGGTTGAGCCTTTTCATGGGCGTGATAAGAAATTTCGAACGGCTTTATATCAGTGGCGGTCTATGTGTCAGGATAAATCTCTTCGCCTGGAAGAATGCACAGGGGTTGAGGCATTTCATGATACTCTGGAGAATTTGACAATGGACACAATGATACTTGTTAATCGTCAGCCGGAGAATTCCTATCTGATTGGCAATGTCAGTGAAACCCCATGGTCCAGTATCTTCGTCAAGGACAAAGGAGAGCAGGCCAGTAAGCTAAATTGCTCATTACCGGTTACCTACATGCCATGCCAGGATGGTTGTGAAAAGTTATTTTTTGAAAAAGTGCTTCGGGGTTTGAAAGAATTATACGAAATCAGAAAAGAAAGAAGTCTGGGAAATGAAAATAGTGAGAATCTCTCTGATGAGGATTTCCTTAAGAAGCTCGTCGTATGGCTCCCGGGCAGCTGTGCAGAAACCAGGAAGGTAGAGCGGGATGTTGAGCGTGTCTTTATCAAAATGAAATTGTCGTCCAGTATCATGACTCGATTAAAGCCATGGCTTCGTGGTTATGTTGATATGATACAAGATGAATTTGGTCGGGAGCACTCTCCAAGAGTGTACCTGATGATGCCACTACCTTCAGAAGATACCAGAGAGTATGCTCGTTGGATGCTTCGTCTCACGAAGGATAGAAATGGCAATGACATATCATTCATGAACTTTACCAGTGAGCTTAACATGAATATGCTTCAGGAAAAGATTAAGGCAAGTATTAATGAAACGTCATCCTCCAAACCGGATTTTATGTTTATCGAGGGTGGGTATGGGTACAGGTCGGGTTATTTTCTGCTGCATGATACGCCAGTCGTCAGAGTATGCAGCGGTTATGATGAGGGCTTTTTCAAAGAAATAGACCGCATTGGTTCTGTGAAAGATCTAGCCTTGAAATCAGTATCTGTCAGTATACCATATACTTCTCTTATCAACGGGGATCCCGTCAGCAGGAGTTCTATGGAGTGCCTGAATGAACCCCATGGGAGATTCTTTAGTGATCGATAATGTGGGGCATGTTGGATGATGGTTGTCTGATAAACAGGGCAGCAGTACCTATGAAATATTTCCGGATGTAATATGGTGTTATGGCTACATCTATCCGTCAGAAGATTACGCTGTTTAATCTGCTACCAGCGATAGTGTTCTACAGTATCATTACGTTTGTTTTTCTATACTTTACCTTTCGGACGGCCTCTGAAGAAATCGGTAGAAGGCATCTCAACGAGACGTTGCGATATGCAGCATCCGTAGATACAAGAATGAGTAAAGTGATCCTGGCTGGCAAGGCTTTATCCCTGTCTGCCAGTGAGATTTCTTATCATGACCTCTCTGCAAAAGTTATTTCAATATTCAGAGATATGCCCTATGTGAAATCGTTATCCATTGTCGATTTTGAAAAGAAAGGCGGGGTGTTGATAAAAAGTAAAGAGTCTGTTTATTTTGATTGGATGGTGAAGAAATTTGTTTCTGGAGACCAGGACTCAGATTACTCCATTCCTGATCAAATCTATTTGTCAATCAACAATAACTTAGAGTATGACTGGTATGTTAATACTGAATTAACCGGCCCGGTGTTTTATACCAGCTTTCTGGTCAGGGTTTCGGATGATAACCATCGGAGCCGCTTCCTAAGGCTCGATCTGGATGCCGCCAAGCTGGTCAATATGCCGATAAACCTGGATTTTCGGGTTCGCCTGATTATTGCCGACCCTTTCGGACACATTGTGTACGCCAATGGCATATCACTACTGAAGTACAGAACCATTGAAAAATTCTCACGGCTTGGGCCTTGTGAGGGCAGTGGCGAACTCTATTTTCCCTCAGAGAATGGCGGTTCGTTCAGGCATTTGCTGTACAGCCCGATTAAACCTTCCAGGCCTGATGAGCCGTGCGGCTTTATGAAAGATGTTTTGCACAATGTTGTTAAGGAGGGCAGGCTGGTCAGTGTCCGTATTCTAACCAGGGGCAGCTACAAGTGGTCTGCCGCTGTGCCTGTTAAATCCACCGGTTGGTTTTTCAGCTATAGCATCATGGAAACTGACATCATGAAGCCGGTGTATAAACAGGCCTTTTTAAGCGCAAGCCTGATTGGCCTGGCCATGGTGTTAGCCATTATATGCTTATGGGGTGTGTCTGGCAGGATTACGCGTCCCCTGAATGAATTAAAGCGTGAAATGAATACCTTTGGTTTTCTGCCCAGTGATTCAAGTGATAATTTCCAGGATTCAAAGGATGAAGCGGTTAGCCTGAACCGGAGCTTTATCCGGTTAAAGGAACGACTGTTAAACCGGGAAGAGGCTTTGCAAAAAGCCCGGGCGCAAAATATGGCCAGCCTTGTCCAGCAGTTAAGAGGACGTTATTTCTATTTTCATCTGGCCACTTCCGGGGATATTACCTATGTCAGTCCATCAATTACTTCAGTACTGGGTTTCGACGAAGACGAGTTTTCTGGAAAAATTCAGGGTTTTTTAACGGATTCGGTGGTTAACGATACCTTCAGAAGCGTCCTGAAGCAGTTGCCAAAAGGGGTTTGGCAGGAAACATTTGAACTGGAATTTTTCCATAAAGACGGTTCCATACGCTGTATTGAAGTGGGTTGTGCGGGGCACGCCAATAAAAGCTCTCTCACCCAGAAAAACACCGGTCAACAGCTCGATAGCATTGAGTGTATGGGAAATGATATTACCCACCTTGTTCGTGATACGGAAAAATTCAAGGCATTGATAGCCGGTTCGCCGGATGCCATTGTTATCACCGATACGGCGGGTGTCATCACCCTGGTAAATCCCAGGGTCGAAGATCTCTTTCGTTATCATGAGTGTGATTTACTGGGCCTGCCATTAGCGCTGTTAATTGACCCTGAGTACCGATCAGATCTGATGCTGCTGAAGGAACTCGACTCCGATGACATCGATAGCCATTGCCTGGAGGCAAGGCTCTCCCGTGGGGTTGATAAGTATGGCCATGGATTTCCAGTGGAAATATCCAGCAACGTGCTGACCACAGCCGATGGTTTGCTGATCTCCATTGTCTTTCGTGACATTACCCAGAGAAAGCGAATCGAAGGCGAGCTACTGAAGGCGAAAGAAACGGCCGAAAAGGCCAGCAAGGCAAAATCCTTATTCCTGTCACATATCAGCCATGAACTGAGGACCCCGCTTAATGGCGTCCTTGGCTATGCCCAGCTGCTGTTGGCTGACAGAGATGTTCCCGATAAATACCGGGAAAGTCTGTCATCCCTTGAGGCCTGTGGTTTGCATCTTTTGACCATGATTAATGACATTCTCGATATCACCAAGATTGAAAGCGGCATTGTGAGAACCCGGGTGGTGCCTTTTAATATCCAGGTGACGCTGGATATGGTGTTTGCCAATTTTCGCGAAACTGCGAAAGTCAAAGGCCTGAACTTACTGCTGGATATTCTGCCCAATGTAGAACTGGAGATTGTTGCTGATAATGTCAAACTGCGCCAGGTGTTGATCAATTTGATTGGCAATGCCGTCAAGTTTACTGATTCTGGCAGTGTCTATCTAAAGGTGTTTGTCAAAGGTGACAAGCTTCAGTTTGAAGTGCTTGATAGTGGCGTGGGGATTGTCTCATCGGATTTGGCGCAGCTGTTTCAGCCATTCACCCAGCTAAAAAAAGGGCAGGAATGTGGCGGTGCCGGTTTGGGGCTGTCTATCAGTTATCGTCTGGTGGAAGCCATGGGGGGAGAGCTTCAGGCTGAGAGTGAACCTGGCAAAGGGAGTCGTTTTTATTTCAGTATTCCCTATCAGATTAGCCAAGGGGAAAGCAGAAAAGTGTTAGCCGAATTACCCCCGGGAAACGGCGGACCTGATTTACAGCCAGAGCACTTTAATCAACATCAAATTCTGGTGGTTGACGATAGCATTAATAATAGAGATATGTTGGTAAAGGCCCTTAAGTCCAAATCTTTTCATGTTGAGGCAGCAGAGGGAGGGTTGGAAGCGGTGGAAAAATGCAGAACCACTCGCTATGACCTTATTTTGATGGATCTCAGAATGCCCGGCCTGGATGGCTTTGATGCTGCCAGGGCGATTCACCGTATCGGCCGACACCCATCCATTAAGATTATGGCCGTATCTGCCAGTGTGTCAGAACAGGCGAGAGTACAAATTGCAGATTCCGGTTTTTGTGGTTTTATTGCCAAACCCGTGCGCTTTGATGAACTGTTTAATTGTATTTATGACCATTTGGAAAATGATAACGGCTTGTCTCCTGATTTGCCGCTCTCCGGCGTTTGTCAGCAGGAAATGGTCACTGTTTTGCAGCGCCTGCTTGAGATCGGTGACCTGAAAACACTGGAAGAAAAAGCCGAAGGGTGGTCAGTGCAGCCGGGTTATGGCACCGTCCCTGAAAAAGTTATTGAGCTGTGCAAGCTACTGGACGTTATGGGGCTGGAGACACTCTATAACGCTTTAGTGGAGCATTCTGGCTAGGAGCCTGTCTGACTTAAGACTGTCCTACTGTAGGGTGTGTGTAAATCTGATTTGATCTCCCTCACTGACGTGCTATCAAACAGTTATTCACGGGATACAATTACCTTGGACCTTTATCGGGTGGTTCTGATCCCCATTGTGGTTTTTGGTGTTATGATCAGTCCTTTTTCGACTTCATAATTGATGGGTAGAGAGGTTGTCGGTGGCAGAAAGCATGTCTCTATGGGCTCTGGTGGGTAACGCCAGTTGGATTGTGCTACTGGTGTTATTGTTACTGGTAGCTGCATCGGTTGTTTCATGGATGATAATTTTCCAGCGGGGAATCCTGCTGAGAAATGCGCAGCAGGCCATGATTGCGTTTGAGGATCGTTTCTGGTCGGGAATGGATCTGATTCTGCTGTACAAGGAAGTGCAACAAAATGAACAGTCCGGCTCAGGGGTGGAACACATCTTTAAAGCCGGCTTCGCCGAATTTACCCGCCTGCGAAACCAGGGGACTGTTGATCCTGATGCGGTTATGGAAGGTGCTCAGCGGGCCATGAGGGTGGCCATTTCCAGGGAGCAGGAGCGCCTCGAAGGAAACCTTCCCTTTCTTGCCAGCGTTGGTTCTACCTGCCCTTATCTTGGTCTTTTTGGCACAGTTGTCGGTATTATGAACTCTTTCCGGGGGCTGGCGGTGGTTCAGCAGCCAACCCTGGCTTCGGTTGCACCGGGCATTGCCGAGGCTTTGCTGACCACTGCTGTTGGCCTGGTTGCCGCTATTCCGGCGGTTGTCGCCTATAACCGCTATGCTTCAAGGGTTGAAGCCCTGGTGTCCAATTACGAGATATTTGCGGATGAGTTTTCCAGTATCCTTCACCGTAAAGTTTACAGCCGGACATAAAGGGATCTTACCGCAATGTCACCGATGATAAGTGGGGCAAAGATAAGAAGTCGTCGTAAACCCATGTCTGAAATAAACATGGTGCCGTTTATCGATATCATGATGGTGCTACTGGTCGCTTTTATGATCACTGCGCCCATGATGACCCAGGGCGTGAAAGTTGAGCTGCCCAAAACCAGTAGCGATAATATTGCTCTGCCAGAAGATAAAGAAGTCCTGGTCATCTCTATCAAGGCGGATGGCAGTTATTATATGGACGTCGGATCTGACCATGACAAAGCCGTGAATCTTTCGTCCCTGACAGAGAAAGTCAGTAAGGTCGTGAGTGCCAGACCCGGTACTCAAGTGTTGATTCAAGGAGACACCAGCGTTGCCTATGGATCAGTAGTTCAATTAATGGCTGGCCTGCAAAACTCAGGTATCAGTCATGTTGGGCTGGTCACTGATCCGGTGGCGGTTGGCATGGAAGAGCGGTAGATGAAGAGATGGTTTAATATTGCTTTTCCAGCCTTTATATCAAGGGTGACCGAAGGTTATGGATTTTCTGTAGCCCTCTCTCTGATTCTTCATCTCATGATGTTTGGTGTGCTTTTAGTCAACTGGAGTGCCGACGCCCATCCAAAAATAGCACCGCCGGTGCCCATCAGCGCCGCATTGGTATCGTTGCCTGAACCGGCGGCAAAGCCGCAAACTGTCAGGAAGCCTGCGCAGAGTCAGGTGGAACAAAAGCGCAAAGAAGAGGCAAAAAGGCGGGCAGAAGCCAAAAAAACAGCAGAGGCAAAGCGCAAAAAAGCGGAACAGCAGCGAAAGGAGCAGGAGCGGCAGAAAGCCCTGGCCTTGAAGCGGGAAGAGGAAAGAAAAAAAGATGAGCTTCGCAAAAAGGAAGAAGCTGCCCGGGAACGTCAGGAGCTGGAGAGGCGTCAGCGGGAAAAGGAGCAAAAGCGCAAAGAGCAGCAAGCGCTTGAGCAAGCCATGGCAATGGAGCAACAGGCTTTGGCAGCTGCTCAGCAGCTTGAGCATGACCAGCTGCTGCAGGCACAATATGCCGCGCTGATTAAAAACCTGACCTCCCGGTATTGGAGCAGGCCGCCCAGTGCACGCAATAACATGGTGGCAGAAATTCGAATCAGTCTTTCTCCCTTTGGGGATGTGCTGGATATTACTATGCTGAAGTCCAGTGGTAATGATGAGTTTGATCGCTCCGTTATTCAGGCTATACGCCGAGCGTCGCCCTTTTCGGAGTTGAAGGATCTTGAGCGGCGAATTTTTGAACAACACTTCCGACGAATTACCTTCCGATTCAGGCCCGAGGATCTGGTTAAATGAGGCACTTATTCAAAACCTGTTTATTATTTTACTGTCTGCTCTGGGGGATGAGTGCTCAGGCAGAGCTTGTCATTGAGGTCACCCAGGGAAATGACCAGGCTGTGTCCATGGCAGTTTCCCCCTTCAGCTGGACAGGGGGGAAAGTGTTGCCGGAAGACCCGGCGGCAATCATTGATAACGATTTGAAACTCAGCGGTCTGTTCAAGGCGCTGCCAAGAACCAGTATGCTCAGCTTCCCGGCCAGTGAACAGGAAGTTTATTATCGTGACTGGAGGTTGCTTGGGGTCTCTTACCTGGTAACAGGGCAGGTGACACACAGGGGCACAGGTTACACCGTGAACTATCAGCTTTATGATGTTGTCAGGGGAAAGCGCATTGCCAAGGGGGGATTTACCGGAAACAGTGCCCAGCTTCGTGAGATGGCCCATCGCATCAGCGATGTTGTCTATGAAAAGATCACGGGCCTGAAGGGCGATTTTTCCACCCGGATTCTCTACGTAACCGCCCAGAGGCACGACGCTGAAAGAACCGATTATCAGCTGAATTATGCCGATGCGGATGGTAAACGTAACAGGAAGGTGTTCAGCTCCAGCGAGCCTATTTTATCGCCCAGCTGGTCACCAGATGGAACCAGGGTTACCTATGTCTCCTTCGAGCAGGGTCGCCCTGCCATTTACATGCAGGAACTGGCAACGGGCATTCGCAAGAAACTGACCGGTTTTAAAGGGCTGAATAACTCGCCGGTATGGGCACCGAACGGTAAATCCATTGCCATGGTGCTTTCCAAGGATGGTAATCCGGACATTTATATTCTTGATCTGGCAACGAACAAAATCAGTAATGTCTCGACTCATTACGCCATAGACACTGAACCGGACTGGATGCCAGATGGCAACAGTCTCGTGTTTACCTCAAACCGGGGTGGGAGTCCTCAGGTCTATCAGCAGGAGGTCAGCCGTAAAAGTGATGGTGAATTTATCACAACAGGCAAGCCCCGTCGTCTAACCTTTGAAGGGCGGTTCAATGCCCGGGCCAAGGTCTTTCCGGATGGTAAGTCCCTGGCTCTGGTGCATAAAGGGGAGGGAGCTGCAGACTTTAACATCGCGGTGCTCGACCTGGATACCGATAGACTGCGGCTGCTGACGTCATCCAGCCTGGAAGATTCTCCCAGTATTGCCCCGGGTGGGCGCAGACTGATCTATTCTGTACAGGGTGGCAAGAATGGCGAGCTGGGAATAGTTTCTGCTGATGGGCGGGTGAAACAGCGATTGCCTTCTGCCAAGGGTGATGTCCGGGAGCCTGCATGGGGCCCGGCTATTGAACTCAGGTAACGTACAGGCAGGGTGACCGCTCTGAAGTTCTGTGAAGCAGATCGCAGGCAGTCACTTTTGCCCTGCCGATTTTCCGACTTGCTGCTATGCTCGTTTAAACTGCTTTTTTCCGGTAGCCCTTTCTCTGAGGAAACCTCACCATCCCTTGCTATTCGGGCTAGTCGGGTGACTTCAGTTCTGATAGTGTACTGCACAAATCTTTGAAATCCCGTAGAGAATGATTGGAGTTAAAAATGCAAATCGCCAATGTTGTTAAAGCGGCTTCTATGGCTGTAGCCGCTCTCTGGCTGGCAGGGTGTGCTTCCAGGAAAGAGCCAACTACAGCAGAAATCCAGCCACCGGTTGTTACTGTTGAAGAAGAGGTGCTGGTTGAAGTTCAGCCAGTTCTGGATCCTGCAGTTCAGGCAGTGATTGACAGTGGCCGAATTGATGAGTCTCCGGAAGAGATTCAGGCGCTTCTGGAGAAGAACACCTATTTCTTCCCATTTGACAGTGCCAGGCTGGATAATGACGCATACAAGGCTCTGGATGTGCATGCTGCCTACCTGACTTCTGATATGGGTTACATGAAAAATATCGTCATTCAGGGTCATACTGATGAGCGTGGTACCCGTACATACAACCTGGCCCTGGGTGAGCGTCGTGGCAAAGCGGTGATGGATTACCTGGCCGCTAAAGGTGTAGCAGCTAACCGTGTTGAAGTAATCAGCTTCGGTTTTGAGAAGCCTCTGGATCCTGAGCACAGTGAAAGTGCGTGGGCTTTGAACCGTCGTGCGGTAATTGTTACTGAGTAAGCAATAATACCAGTCATATTCTTGATGCTCTCCCGGTAAGCTTGCTGGAAAGCAGCCCGGTGATAAAGGAGAATACGACTGGTATCATTTTTCGTCCGGGGGATAAATGCGTAGAGGAAACACTAACCCAAAGCTGATGTCGGGGCTGGCTCTTCCAGTGTTGCTTGCTGGTGCTCTGAATGGCGTGGCAATTGCCGCAGCCCCGGTTGAAGAACCGAGACCTCTGGGGCTTTCAGCTCAATCTCAAACGGTTGTCAGTCAGATCTCAGATGGTCCTGTTACGATTTCATCCTCATCGGATAGTGATGCTGATTACAATGGTACGGCTCATCTGCTGAATACGATTGATCAGCTTCGACAGGAAATGATGGAAATGCGCGGGCAGCTGGAAGAGCAGGCCTTTCGCATTGAGCAACTGCAGCAGGAAGGTCGGGACAGGTATCTTGACCTTGATGATCGAATCTCTCGATTGAAAGATCAGTCCGTGCCCCCGGCTCCAGTTGCCAACGTAAAGCCACCAATGGTGAGCGCACCAGTGGCAGAGGCGGCAGAAAAAAACAACCAACCGGCTTTGAAAGCTGAGGAAGCAGCTTACCAGTCAGCATTTGACCTGATTCGCTCCAAACAGTTTGATAAAGCGAAAAACGCACTCCAGGAGCAGCTGAAAACCTACCCTGAAGGTCGTTACGCAGACAATGCCCATTATTGGCTCGGTGAAGTTGATATGGCTCAAGGGCATTACGATGCCGCCAAAGTCTCCTTCCAGATCATTTTGAATGAGTTTCCAAAAAGTCCAAAAGTTCCGGATGCCAGCTATAAGCTTGGGCGAGTGCACGACTTGCTCGGCAATCAGAAAGAGGCAAAGAGACTTCTTGAGCTGGTTATTCAGCAATATCCTGATAGCTCGGCAGCCAGGCTTTCTGATACTTATTTGAGAACCATGGGCGATTCCTGATACCTGATGGCAGTCATCCTCAATGCTGAGAATTACCGAGATATTTTACTCATTGCAGGGAGAGACCAGAACCACCGGTTTGCCTACGGTATTTGTGCGCTTAACCGGTTGTCCCCTCCGTTGTCGCTGGTGTGATACGGAGTATGCCTTTAAGGGGGGAGAGTTATTATCTGCTGAAGAAATCCTGGACAAAGTATCAGAATATAACCCCGGATACGTCACCGTGACGGGAGGCGAGCCACTGGCCCAGAAAGCATGCCACGGGTTGCTGGCTCTTCTGGCTGACCAGGGTTATGAGGTTTCTCTTGAAACCAGTGGGGCAATCAGTCTCTCTGAGGTTGACGCCAGGGTGGTCAAGGTAATGGATTTGAAGCCTCCAGCCTCAGGCGAGTCCCATCGTAACCTGTATGAAAATATCGGTTTTCTGACCAGACAAGACCAGTTGAAATTTGTGATTGCCGATCGCGGCGATTATGAATGGTCAGTCTCCAAACTGATCCAATACGACCTGGCGAACAGGGTTTCCGATGTTCTTTTTTCTCCGGTCAGTGGCACCCTGTCTGCCCGGGTATTGGCAGGTTGGATCCTTGAAGACAGGCTGCCGGTGAGATTTCAATTACAGCTGCACCGGATGATCTGGGGTGATCAGCCTGGTGTCTAGTGCAGAAAAGCGATATTACCCGTACACCACGTTCACCCTGAGCGGAGTCGAAGGGTGCTTGGCACGATCTATCAGAGTCCGGAGTTTTCGCCCTTCGACAAGCTCAGGACGAACAGTATGGGTAACAGCGCTTAGCTGCACTAGTTTAATTCTTGTTTCATAAAAAGGTATTGCAGATGAACAGAGCAGTAATCCTATTATCCGGAGGGCTGGATTCGGCCACCGTTCTGGCGATGGCTTTAGAACAGGGATTCGAATGTTACTCGGTCAGTTTTGATTATGGGCAGCGTCACCGTTGTGAACTTGAGGCTTCCCGCAAGTTAGCTGAGGCCCTGGGGGTTAGTGAACACAAGGTGTTAAAACTGGGGTTGACTGATATAGGCGGTTCAGCGCTGACCGATGATGATATTGCAGTCCCGGATTTCGGCGATCCCCTCAAGGAGGCCCAGAGCCAGGTTCCGGTCACTTATGTTCCTGCAAGGAATACAGTTTTTCTCTCTCTTGCTCTTGGTTGGGCAGAAGTGCTGGGGGCTCGTGATATTTTTATTGGTGCCAATATCGTTGATTACTCGAATTATCCTGACTGTCGCCCGGAGTACCTGAAAGCATTTGAAGATATGGCGAATCTTGCCACCCGGGCTGGCGTTGAAGGTGATCTTTTTCGGATCAGGGCACCACTGCTGAATTTAACCAAGTCTGAAATAATTTCTGAAGGCGTCAGGCTGGGGGTGGATTATGGGATGACAGTCTCTTGCTACCAGGCCGATGAATACGGTGCTGCCTGCGGTGTTTGTGATAGTTGCTGTTACCGGCGAAAGGGGTTTATTGAAGCAGGGGTTGATGACCCGACGACTTATCGCATTGCGGTTTAACTCGAATCACTTGTAAAACGAATTCTGGCGCGTATAATTTCGCGGATTGGGTCGTTAGCTCAGTTGGTAGAGCAGTTGGCTTTTAACCAATTGGTCGTAGGTTCGAATCCTACACGACCCACCACTTCCTGCCAAACCCTCTTATTTACCTCTTCACCATAATTATTATTAGTGCTGATGCTGTGTTAGAATACTGCCACATTTTTTTTAGAAAATGGCGGTGCAGAAATAGTGCGGAGCTGGACTTCCTGCCATTGTGGGGAGAGCGGTAACGTAATATTTTCGGCTCATGGCTGATTGATAGAGGAAGTTGCAGACACTTACCTGCCGTGAAACAGTTCATCCTGGAAGGGTAAAGTGCTTTGCCGGATGCAAGCTTTATGAATGCAGTGATAGACAGAGAGCTCGTTCAGGGCCATTTGCAGAAGGCTCCATTACCGGTGGATCCGGTTGCGAAGGATGCCAAAAAAAACAGAATCAAACAGCTCCTGAAAGAGAGGGGAGCGGTTCTGGTTGCCCACTATTATACAGATCCTGTCGTTCAGGAACTGGCTGATGAGACCGGTGGCTTTATTGCCGACTCATTGGAAATGGCACGCTTTGGTGCCCGGCACGATGCCAACACGCTGATCGTGGCTGGTGTTCGTTTCATGGGGGAAACCGCCAAAATTCTCAGCCCGGAAAAGCGGGTGCTGATGCCGACCCTCGAAGCGGAGTGTTCCCTTGACCTGGGCTGCCCTGTGGAAGAATTTTCCGCTTTTTGTGATCAACACCCTGACCGGGAAGTTGTCGTCTATGCCAATACGTCTGCTGCCGTAAAAGCACGGGCAGACTGGGTAGTAACCTCCAGCTGTGCGCTTGATATCATCGAAGATCTTGATGCCCAGGGTAAAGCCATTATCTGGGGGCCGGATAAATACCTTGGCAGCTATATTCAAAAAAATACCGGTGCCGATATGCTGCTCTGGGACAGTAGCTGTATTGTTCATGAAGAGTTTAAGGCGAAAGGTATTGAAGACCTGAAACGTGTTTATCCTGATGCCGCCGTGCTGGTTCATCCGGAGTCCCCTGGCTCAGTGGTTGAGATTGCTGATGTGGTGGGCTCGACGAGTCAGTTATTGAAAGCTTCTCAGGACATGCCCAACAGCGCATTCATTGTGGCTACAGACCGTGGGATTTTCTATAAAATGCAGCAGGCTTCACCTGAGAAACGTTTTATAGAGGCTCCCACCGCAGGCAGTGGTGCCACGTGCCGCAGTTGTGCCCATTGCCCATGGATGGCAATGAATACCCTTGATGCTCTGCTGGAATGTCTGGAAACTCCGGGTGACCTGAATGTCATTGAAGTCAGTGATGAGTTGCGGGATAAGGCACTGAAGCCCTTACAACGCATGTTGGACTTTACGGCGGCCGGTTAACATTAATTATCTTCCCGATTTCCGAGGAGGTCGTCCGAGAATGAATGGCCTCCAGGCATTGTTTTATAAGTTCTTCCTGTGTTTTTCCATGTGATTTATCAAGCTGGCCTGTAACTCAGCTTGTGACTCAGCTTTCGATGTAAGTGGTATCCCTACACATAGTTCCAGTGGCGTACCTCCAAATAGGCAGAAGGGCATTTTCTCAAGCAGATCTTGTCTAGCCGAAGGAGCAGTGGAGGGGTAGGTGCCCTCTTCGTGCCAGAAAAAGCCGGCAATGTTGGCTTTGCCTTCATCCAAATTGCCACCATTGTCGATAAGCTTGAACATTGCCTGCAGGTGGCCCTCTAAGGCTGCAAAATGCATGGGAGTAGCGCTGCCATTCAACCGACCGGTGCTTTGGTTTATCCTGGCATTGCGTTCTATCAGATGGTCGATCATTTCCAGGTTGCCAGACCAGGCAGCCAGGTGGAGCAGTCGAATGCCGCCTGTAATGATTGGCTTATTGACATCTGGAACGGCACTGATCAGCATACTGATAATATCGTTATTGCCTTGCTTAAAGGCCTTATAAAAATAGGAACTGGCGATATTATGATAAAATCTTTTGACATTGGCTCCAGCCGATAATAGTACCCTCATTGTATCGGTATCTTCGATTTCCATGCTTTTCTGTAGCGCTGTCAGGCCATTCGGGTAAAGCAACTCCAGGTAAAGTGAGTCCGGGTAAAGCGATTTCGGGCAAGGCGAGTCCGGGTTAGCTTTACCTTCTTTGCAGAGAATCTCTACTGATTTCGATTGTCTGTTCTTCACTGCCCAGTGTAGCGCTTCTTGTTTTTGTATTCTGGCATCGGGAAAAGTTGCACACAGATAAGTTAAAACTTTCTTATTACCCGATATGGCCGCCCTTGCAAAAGGATTTAAGGCAGGATTTTCGCCTGCACCCGTTGTTGTCAGGCGCATAAACGTCGAAGAAGGCACGGCTTGCGCCAGATGGTTGATGACATTTGCATTATTGTTTGAGCATGCCCACAGGAATAACGACTGAAAATCCTCCACGCTGATTTCCTGTCCATCATCCAGAGGTAATTTGAATGGTAATTGGGGAAAGGGCAAGGATGATTCAGAGGCATTTTCAGATGTAGTTTCATCGTCATCTAAATCGATATCAAGGCAGGGCGTGTAGGCCGCCTCCCTGGCAAAAGGAGAAAACCGGGCAATTCTCTGGAAGAGGGTCTGGGTAAAAGATTCATGGGGTTGGACGGTGGGGAGATTTCCTGTAGGCGTTGTTTCGCGAACCCGCTTACCGTTGAAATTGACTCGAATGGTCTCCGGGTGTGTTCCAGAGGGGGGCGAATCAGGATTGCTATTTGTCCTGCGGGTAGTTGTCCTGGGGTTCAGTGTAAAGCTGCACTCCAGTATAAATCTTCTGGTGGCTGATGAGTGAGTAAAGGTGAACTTGTGCATTATTAGAGTCCTTCTTAATTCTTGACTTAGTTAATATTTATCTTTTTCTGACCGTTTAGATGGCGGATAGTTCCCAAGGATGACGTGAGCGTGATAATTATTTTGAGGTCAAATGGCGTTATTTATCGTCCAGGTACAGGGTTTTGTTCTGAAAGCAGCAGCATCACACAATTTTCTCCCAAAGCCTGTTACCTGCCTTGTGAAATGTTCTTAAATGTCAATTTCTGCAACTGCACCAATATTTCGGTGCCTCTCTCGCTGATCTGACGAAAGCAGGGATCTCCACTTTGCAGCTTCTCCCAGGAAAACGGGGTGGCCAGCCGGGTCATACTCAACGGCCAGGACGGATGAGGGGGGGATGAATGCTTAATGATGCTTTGGTGAAGATAATCCCGGGCTCGCAGACGTCGTAATGCTACTTTCTGAATGATGGGTTTAAGTACGAAATGCAAATGACTACTGAAATTGTTTCTCAGCAATATCAGTTCGCCCATCAGGTGACTCCATGTGTACAGCTGGCAGAATGCCCTGTTGGCGTTTACTAAAAAATCAGAAACAACCTGTTCTGTCGGGGATCGGGGGGGAGGCAGCTGTTGCCATAATTTCTTATATGATTCCAGCTCCAGGCAAAGGGCTGATGAAGCATATTGCACTTGAAAAGCCAAAGTGGCTTTGTCCAGCTTCTTTTTAAACTTCCCGACGGTTCTGGAATGCTCAGGCAATTCCAGCAGCCTGTTTCTCCCTGAATCAATGATGACGGAAGAAGCCTCCCGGGCTGAACTGTTAATCATTTCCCTCAGCTTTCTATTGTTCTCCTGATGGATGATTTCAGCTACCTCCCTGTGGGAGGCAAACAGGGAGCCTGCTTTTTGTGTGTCATGGGGATGGAGCACAAACACCCGTAGGTAGGGGCAGGATCGATCCATTTTATCAGGCTCATTTGATCTGCTTTCCTGTACGGGGTCCGCAATAAAGTAAATTTGGGTGGCTCTGACATTGCCCTCAGCATCGATTACCTGCACCAGAGGCTTGTCGCGATAGATGTTTCTTAAACAACGAGAGTCGTGCAGTCCATCCCTCTGCAGCACCCCCGTTTTCAGATAACTTCTGGTAATATTCTCTGCCTTAATAGGGTTTTTCTGTTCTTTTTGAAAAGTCTCGGTTATCCCGGCCGCGACAAAGCGTGAATTCTTCAGACAAAAAGCGCAGGTTAATCGCTCATCAAGCCCTTTGACCCCCGGGGCTGCGGCCTGAGTTTGCAGCAGGGATTTGTCTGCTGCTTTATCACAGGCATAGCTTCCGGAAAAAAACAGGCCTTCATCAACATAGTGGCTGAGCAACTCGGGGGTGTTTACTAACATACGACATAGTCCAGATTCACCCTTGTGCTCGGTAAAAGTCTGGTATCGATCAGCAGTAGTGTTGGGCAGCGAGCAGCGTCCGGCGTTGCAATGATTTTCATACCAAATCGTCGGGTCCATCCAACAGGAATCATCTTTAATGCGCCGCTCTTTCGGATCAGTAATAGCATCTATTTTGCGGGTTACATCAAGCCAGCTTCGCACGACCCAGATATCTCGCTCCTGGAGCGTCTTGATAACCAGGTTCAAACCCTGCACAAAGCCCTTGTGCTCATCAACAAGATAAAGACGCTTGCCAGGGTTCAGTGGGATGACGGTGTAACCCGGACCATTGCAGGTAAGAAGAAAAAAGCCAGCGACATCTGGCTCAAGTTTAGCCTCCAGATAATGTCCCGGGGCGGTGCTACGGGAATTTGGCTTGGTTAGCGGTACTGATTTATGTCTGGGGTCTTTTTCCAGATTGGCACTGGCCGGACAAATATCAAAATCACCATGCTGGTTCATCATTCTGTCGATTTCTGAATCAGATTTTGGGACGCATCGAACGAGCATATTCGACCTTGACCTCCTACTTTATATAAACGTTAGTAGCCATTGTGCAGACTGTTTTTTCATTGGATAGTTCCAAACTCTTTGTCATCTAAATTCCAGAGTCTGAAGAAAATATTGTCCAATTAACGGGAAAAGCTTGTGCAGTTAAATTCGTGCGTCTTCCGGAGGCAAAATTTTGCTTAACTATTTATCGGGGCAAAGATCGGACAGAGTCTTATAACTTGAATTCATTACTTCATACTTGGAAATAAACTCCAGAGTCGTTAACGGTCAGAGGTTCTATGAACAATAAGATTGAGATTGGTGATAATGCTAATTTTTCCCTTCACAGCTGCGGTAGAACAATCCCGTGTCACAATCAGGCAGGAGTAAAAACGTCAGAGAGGGTTTCGGTTGTTCCCCCGGAACAGGTGTCGCCTTTATTGGCATTACCCGATGAACTCCTGATTAAAATTGCTGACAATCTGAGTTTTGTTGATTGGCGAAGCCTGGATTTGACCAGCAGGCGGTTAAATACACTTTTTAACACCGAAGAAAGGCTGAAAATCCTATTCGTTCGATATTATGGATCTCCCTCCGAAGCCTATAGAAAAATAATTGAAAACAGGGGGATACCTGCTCTTCCACACAATGAAATCAAGAACCCTTTTTTACGACTTGCCTGTGGCAGATACGTAAGCAATGAATACCTGGCTTCTCTGGGAAATGATGCCTCGCAAACCTGTGTGAAGACGCTGTCTGGGCATACTGGCGAGGTGATGTCAGTCACGCCACTGGCTGATGGGCGGCTGGCTTCTTGCGCTGCTGACGAAACCGTAAGGGTGTGGGATCTGAGCAAGCCCGATGGGTCGCAATGCGTGATGACGCTGAATGGACATACTGGCATTGTTTACTCAGTCACGGAATTGCCTGATGGGCGGCTGGCTTCCTGCTCTGATGATGAGACCGTAAACGTGTGGGATCTGAGTAAGCCCGACGGGCAGCAATGCGTGGCGACGCTGCGTGGACATTCCTATCACGTGCGCTCAGTCATACCATTGGCCGATGGGCGGCTGGCTTCCTGCGCTACTGACAAAACCGTAAAGGTGTGGGATCTGAGTAAGCCCGACGGGCAGCAATGCGTGGCGACGCTGCGTGGGCATACCGAGGGGGTGAGTTCAGTCACGCAATTGCCCGATGGGCGGCTGGCTTCCTGCGCTGGTGACCATACCGTAAAGGTGTGGGATCTGAGTAAGCCTGACGGGCAACAATGCGTGGCGACGCTGAATGGGCATACCCAATGGGGGACATCTGTCGCGGCATTTGACGATGGGCGGCTGGCTTCCAGCTCTCTTGACAAGACCGTAAAGGTGTGGGATCTGAGTAAGCCCGACGGGCAGCAATGCGTGGCGACGCTGAATGGGCATACCCAATGGGTGAAATCTGTCACGGTATTGGCCGATGGTCGGCTGGCTTCCTGCGCTGGTAGCTATCATGATGTCTATTTGGGTGACGGCACTGGTGACAAGAGCATAAAGGTGTGGGATCTGAGCATGCCCGATGGGCAGCAATGTGTGGCGACGCTGAATGGGCATGAAAGCTGGGTGAACTCAGTCACGCAATTGCCCAATGGGCTGCTCGCTTCCTGCTCTGAAGACAAGACCATAAAGGTGTGGGATCTCAAGGCAGCGGCTATGTGTGTCGACGCTGAAGGGCATACTGACGGGGTGAACTCAGTCACGGCAATAGCCGGGCAGCTGGATTCCTTCTCCCTCTGAAAGAAGAAAAATCGTTGCTTGATAATGAAAAAAATACCAGTGCTATCTGAGCTAAAAGTCACCGTGCAGCGGCCTGCCCTGGAGCCATTTTTCAGGACCAGGCAGGAGCGTCTTCTGGATATTGATTATGAATTTCTCATTTTCTGGCGATAGTTTTGCATATCCGTCAGCTTTTGCTGAAGTTTTGATTTGAGCGAGAAGTTATCCCCTGACATCTTTAATGCATACTGCAGGTGTCTGATAGCATCATCCAGATTGCCATTCAGGAAGAAGTACTCAGCCCTTGACTGATGCAGGCCGACAATGTCTTCTGCCAGCCCCTGAACTTCCGCCAGCTCAAACCAGATGTCCGGATCGTCCGGACGGAGGCGGCTGAGTTTCTGCAGCTCATCCCGGGCACTGGCATAATCCTGTTGTTGCAGCAGAATTTCTGCCCGGGTGGCCAGCAGCGGGTAGCTTTGTGGGTTGGTACTCAATGCCTGGTCGATGCGTTTAAGACCCTGGCTGGCTTTTCCGGAGGCGGCTTGGACCAGGGACTGAGTCATAATCAGATAAGGGTTATCAGGGTATTGTTGCAGCAGAAGATTCATTTGCTGCTCTGCGACCGTAAAGTTTCGGGTTTTCATGCTGGCCAGCACCAAACCATACCGAGTGGGAGCCAGGCTGGCTGCTGATGTGGCGGTTAATCCGGACTCTAATTCCTTGTTCAGCTGTCTGGCCATTTCATGATGGTTGTTGCTGTTCAGGACGGCGGCACGGACTCGCATGAATTGGTAGTTTTGTGAGCCTTTCATAGTTTTTAACTGCTGGTCTGACATCTGGTCAGCCCGTGCCCGGGAGTCTGCGATACGGTTTTCTGTCACCGGGTGTGTCAGCAGGAATTCTGGAGGACGGCTGCCGTAGCGGCTGGCTTTGTTCATTTGTTCAAAGATTTCAGGCATCGCCTGTGGGTCAAAGCCGGCCCTGGCAAGGGTGGTGATGCCGATGTTATCCGCTTCCCGTTCAAACTGGCGACTGAAACGAAGCCGTGCACTTTGCATTCCAGCCACGGTTGAGGTCAGTGCTGCGGCACCGGCATCTCCCCCTGCGGTGGCCATGATCAGTATGGACCCAAGAATGGCGGCGGCATTGGGGATGCTTTTGTTCCGTGCCTCTTCAACATTGCGGGCGTAGTGACGCTGGCTCAAGTGTGCCAGTTCGTGTGCCAGAACGGCGGCAAACTGGGCTTCGGTTTCGGCATTGAGAAACAGGCCGGTGTTGACGCCAACAATGCCGCCCGGGGCGGCAAAAGCATTCAGGACCGGGCTGTCAATCACCAGCGGGACCAGCCGGTGATCTTGCAGTTGGCTGGCAGCGGCCAGTCGGAAGATAAGGTTTTCCAGGTAGTCTTTCAGTTGCGGGTCAGAAACCATGGGGGTCTGATTGCGCAGGGCTTTTAACCATGACCGTCCGAGCTCATGCTCTTCCTGTTGGGAAATAATACCCGACGTGCTATCACCCAGGCTCGGCAGGTTGAGGTTGCTGCTCATGGTGACGCTGGAGTAGGTCGATAGTACCGCGGTCAGTGCTGTGGCTAATATAAGTACTGACAAAAAGCCCGCTCGTTTCATAGAATATCCATACCCGTGTTTTCTACAGTACACTTTATCACGAATCTGTTTATGGTTGAGTAATATAAGTAGCTGGCCATATGGAATCATATATTTCTGGCTACTTGGGCAGGTGCTATGCGAGGCACAACGGAGGGAGCATAGCCGTAGCTAT
>NZ_JBLYZG010000042.1:0-47084 GCF_049310245.1 Endozoicomonas sp. ALB115
CGGCGTGAATCCGTCTGAAGTAGCCAGGTTAACATCAGCCCTTTTGTTGATCAGCAGCCGAACCACCTCAACATGCCCTTCTTCCGCTGCATAACTGATCGGCGTGGATCCGTCCAAGGAGGCCAGGTTAATATCAGCCCCATTATTGAGCAGCAACCGGACCACTTCAATATGTCCTTCCTTCGCAGCATAACTGAGCGGCGTCCAACCAACTTGAGTGACATAGTTAACATCAGCATTTTTGCTGATCAGCAGCTGGACCAGATCAACGTGCCTTTCAGTAACTGCAACAAACAGCAAGGAAACCATATCTTCGGTTTTTGCGCAGCGGTAATCTTTGCAAACGACAGCGGGGTCCTTTTGCAGTTCCCTTTTCAGGACATTGAGATCGCCGACCCTGCAAGCCGCCAACGGTGTGGGCTCATTGTAGGGATTGTCACAGTTTACTTCAGAAATGGCAGAATCAGATCCATCAAATCGCTGGTAGAAGAATCCGGAATGCCCGCTAATTGACTCCATAACTCCCCCCTTGGTCTGGTCAATGTTATTTCAGGAGTTGGATCAGACATTGAACAAGTAGTTCAACTGGAACCGTAAATAACTCAATGTTGTCTACCTGAGTTTTGATCTGGGTGTCTTGAAATGGGACTTTCCACCAAATTTTGAGCAGTTACTTATCCTCAATTTTTCGCAATCCTCGCTAAGTACGCTTAAATCCGACAGGATCCCGGGCATTTAGCAGTGACTCATAAATCGACTTAAAATTTACCGTATTCAGGAATTCCCTGGCAATGGTGGTTAATTCCTCAGATTTAAGCACCAGCGCATTGCCCGAGTTGTGTGCCTGCCTCAGATAACGGGCCTTAACAGATCTTTCAAGAGCAGAATTATTCTGTGTTTTAATCATCATGGCATACAGCTCTTCCGGTGAGGATACCTCATGGGCACCATATCTGTTGGAATATCTGCGTCCGACATCGGCCTCCAGAAAACAATAAGTTAAACGACTGCCCCTGGTTTTTGTCATATGATACAGGTAATAAATGAATGCCTGGTAAATAGCCTGTTTAACGACAGTTTCAGGGACACTTGAACGGTCATTACCAGACACACGGAGGGAATTTATAATTGGCATGTACCTTGCGAAGATTTCCTTGGTTTTTTTATTAATCTCTTCAGACTCTTTTTGATCTCGACTACCTTCCCGCTTCGCTGGAAGACGAACATTCCTGTGAGTTTTATTAGTATGTTTTCCGGATACTTTACAAACTTCAGCGCGATATTGATCGTATGTCAGATTAAATCTGAAGTTTTTTTCCATAACCTGCCATGGTTCTGATGAATAATGGGCTTCTACTTCATCCGCGATAACTGTGTAGGCCCACTCAGGCTTACCCAGTATAATAACCGGGCGAATGCCAGTCTTACTGGCGTTAAATTGTGGAAAAGCGGGTTTTCGCACCAACATTCGCTCAATGTCCGGAATGCCCTCAGGGTTGTTCGTCCAGGACAACTGTAAAGACGAACAGTCGATTTTTTCTTCCAGGAATGACGAAACCCCATTAAAGCTTTGGGTTACGAAAAAATGATCGTCTCCTTTCAGTTCCCAATCGTAACGACTCAGCCACTCCTGGCTATTCCTCAACGGAGTCAGCAATGCTTTATACCAATGTTCCAGGTAACTGACGGTCTGAGCCTTCAATTCCTTTACAGTTTCCAGACGTACCATCAGGTCATGATACTTACCAGCTGGAACAATATTGCTAGGGTAACTTTGCGGGGGTCTTAGCCAACCCGCCTTGAATGCTTCAACGGCAAAATGAATGACTGGGGGGTGGGCTAAATTACTCTCTGTCAGTATATCCACCATTGAACCCAGCCAATCGTCATGATCTCCATAACGGTTGTGAACAACCGTTTTTGAGTAGAGCGCCTTGAGCAGCCCGGTCACCTGATCTTCACTACTGCTGGACAATATTTGACTCACCGCCTCAGACATCGGTTTATAGTAGGTAACGGTACGCCTACAAAACACCTTGCCAATCAACCGAGATTCCTCAAAGTTCAGTGTCTCTTTCTTTACCAGAATTGAGACTCCCAGAGAAAAACCGGTTAAGTCTTTGTCTTTCCAAAGCCTTTGTACCACCTCGCTGGTACCTGGCGTTTTATTTGGTAATGCACAGCCTGCCTCAAGGGCTTTGTGCAGATCTTCGACACTCCGACCATAAGCTTTGGCAAGGCGCTGCAGTTGCTCTGGATCAGCACTTTCCAGAAACGCCTTAATCTTCTTTGACTCGGTGCTGGAACCACTTCCCTGCCTGAAAGGCTGAAAGTCAGGTTCGATTCGTTTTACCTGTACAGGAGCGCCTCCGAGATCCTCTGACTTCCAGCTCATTCCGCCATCCAGTGAATACTCCGGATATAGGTGGTATTTACCGCTTACTGCGCGTGCAGGAATTCCAAAATAGCGGCAGAGCGCCACAAATATGGGCGTTCTGTGTTGACACTTGCCCTGTTGACGCCACAGCAGAAAGCGGAAAAAGCCTTCGCCACCTTCATACTTCTCTAAGCCCTTAAAATTTTTGCAATACTCTGCTATTGCAGCAATGCGATCTTTCAGGATCTTTGCCGACTGAATACAACGAATCTGTTCCTTTTGATTCTCTGCCATATCAGCTGCTGCAAAGCCGTTAAAGAATTCAGTTAATTGTAATTTCATGGGTTCAGAAACAGTGCAGTCTAACCTCGCGTCGCCAGATTGCTGCACTAAATCCAACGTTTCGACCGATGGTTTTTTACACGAACTTTCTGTCACTCTTTTTTCTACAACGTAATTAACTGTTATTTCCTGACCATCACCGACATTTGGAAAACGCACCATGTGAAGACCTGTATACCTGTCTTTTATCAACCGGTAATCCAGAGACGGTTTTATTCGGAAAGCCTGGATAGTTTCATCCGGGTTCAGACCTGGCAGGTAAAAATACTTATCCTTGTTTACCCGCAGGCAATGAACACCCAGACTCTGCTCGCTGCCCAGGGTTACTTCTCCATCAGGCAGAGTGGAAGGAAACACCAGCTCAAGACCGTGCGCCCCGGGGCTAAAACTGCGTAGTTCAACATTACCCTGATTATTCAAAGCCACATCAAAGACCTCCAGGCGATACATCCCGGGACTTTCACGAGAGGCAAAAATCTTTCTCTCCACCAACTGACGTAACGCTCTGTGTTCATAAGCGGTATCAACATCCAGATAATGAACCGTTTTGGCGGGTAGCTCTGCCTGATTATCAAGAGGCAGGGTATCGTTTGCACAGATAGTGGCAGCCTCTGTTTTGGCATTTTCCCGTGGTGCAGATTGAGCAGCTTCAGAGAGTGGCTTTCCCGGAGCGTTGTGTGTATCGCCACTATTGGCTGAAACAGCACCAGGATATTGTCCCTCAATTTTTGCCAGTTTATGTCCCACCGCTTCCGCGCCGGAACTGTGAGAATCTGACCTTTTTCTGCCACTGCCGGAATAGTGTCTGACGGGGTTTGATACTATCCGTGAAATTTTCTGCCAAAAGGCAGGCCACAAAAAAACCTTGTTGGCATCCCATGCACTTATCTGTTTATCAGCTTCCCGGAAATATGGCTGGTTAATGGACATTTTCAGGGTTTGCTTTTGGGCATCCGTCAGGGTAAAAACAGTATTTGCCTCCACCCCAGTCTGATTAAACCTGTGATCAAACCAGCAGTGCTGCCAGTATCGATAAAGAGTCTGGGTCAGAATATCATCCGCATCTTTCGGTTTCGGGGAGAGACCCGAAGCCAGCCATTGGACCTGAGCCACACGCCTGATGATTTCCGTTCGGGCCTCTGCATCACTCAGGTCAGCCTTGATGTGTATTTCATGGTGCTGTTCATCAATATGGTTGAGATTGCTGCGACGTATCAACCAGGGGCGATCAGAGCCAGCCCTGGTGTGGTGAAACCAATTGCAAAGTACAGGATCAATCCCCCGCTGGCCAATGGGTACAGCCGATAATTCTGGCAATTTCTCCAGGGTTGCCCTGACTGCGATAAAATAAAGCTGATAGTGATGATTGATGTGTTGACGGAGCGCATTTTCGGTAAAGTCTCCATCTTTAATGACGGCCCTGGCCAGATTTTGTAAATCCAGCCCGGTGGGCTGCAAGGGCAGGCCTTGCTGTTGCAAACAGGCCCTCAGTTGACAGTGCCACTGTGTCAACAATTCAGCTGCGGACTTTCCCTCTGGCGTTTGTGGCAACACTTTTTCAACAATGGCCAGCAGTTCCGCCGGATTATATTGTCGGACAGGCAAATAGCGGAAACGTCCTTTGAGCGCTGGTGATAACGGTTTTCGGCCACTGTACCGGGGAGGATTGGTGGTGGCAAACAGGTGGAAACCCGGATGAGCATCACCGGCCAGAATAGCATTAAGTTCCCCCTCCAGGTGCTGGCTATCAATCAGATTCAATTCAGAAATGACTACGATGCCGCCATTGACTTTCGCCCGCTGGATGGCTTCGCACACTCTGTCCCAGGAGCAATCCCCGGCATTGCAATAAAATACCTCCGGCATGGATTCTCCCCGCTGTGCAACCTGCTGTTTGAAGCTTTCAATCAACAGGTTCAGGGTGACATCCTTACCCCGCCCGGCAGGGCCTTCAATCAGGGTAGCCTGACGACCATGATGTTGTCTGACGTGATGATGCGCCTGCTGACATCGGCTTAAATCCTGACCAAGCCGTTGCACCAATTCACTGACCGCTGATCCGGAGGTATCAAATTCAGGCCGGGTTTGTAACGTCGCCCGGATAAAACTGTTTCGTATACCCTCCAGGACCTGATTATGCACCAGGTCTCTCAAAGTGTTGTCTACCTGGTCACGGGCAGAAAACCAGAGTTCCAGTGCTGTCCTGGCATCCTGACTCACCCCGGGCATTTCTGAGCCCAGTACATCCTGAAAACTCTGCAAGATCAACCCATCCACCTGCTCACGGGTAACGCTGCCCTGTCTGTGCCTGGTGGCTAATGCACGATCCAGATACCAACCCACCCAGCTGCAGATATCGGTCAAATCCCTGGGGGTAAACTCATGTTCCGGCAGCAATTCCGGATAATATTGCCAAAGCACCATCACACGGTCACTGGCGCTACGTACAATGTCGTCTGTTTGCGGTTCTGGCAAATACCTTTGTAACTGCCTTAGCAGAGCAGGTTCAACCACCCGGTCCCGGAGAAAAGCCCGATTTAAGGGAAGGTAGTATGGCCCGGGCAGTTTCTCCTTCAGCGCTGGGTCTAATTGGCGTCCGGCGTAATGGCCCGGATTACCGGTCAAAATCACTCTGTGCTGAGCAGTCACCTTGACCGGGTGACCGTTAACATAGATGCACGGTGCCGGTTCCCATAAACCATTCAGTGAAGCCTGCAATCCGGTATTGGCCAGATTGGCCTCATCCAGAACCACTGTGACATAATGACCTGCAGCGGCGGGTTGAGTATTGGCCCATTCCAGTAACGCCCGGTCTTGTAATGCCATATAACGGTCACCACCAGCCCCGGTGCCGGTATGTTCCCGCCATTGCCAGCGTTTCATCAGGGTCTGTTCGCTGTCGCAGGGGCCCAGAGACATCAGCGAAGCCAATCCGGACGCCTCGGCAGTTTTGGCGGCAAAATAACTTTTACCAGTCCCGGTTTCTCCCTGCAGGAAAATGACGGGGGAATCCTCAAGCCGGTCATGGAGCCTGGATAAACGACGAAGTTCCCGATCCTTCTGGTTAACCGAACTGTAAAAAAGATCATGGGCCAGCGCCTGAAGTGGAGCCTGAGCGCAACCTTGCCATTCAAGTGATTGCACCAATAGGTGCTCCAGGCGTGAAATACGCTCTGGGTCACTATTTCTGGATACGCTCTCCTGGCTAACACGATAACAATCCATCGCCAGAGTACGAATGGCATCAGATCGAGTCTGTGCTGAATGTGGACGTAACTGCCAGCCAGAAGCCAGCGCATCTTCCAACCGCCTGATCTGATTTTGTGGCCTGATTGCTAACTGTTGGTACTGCTCTGCCTGCCGTGGGTCAACCTGCAGCTGAAAAGCCACCGAACTTCGCTGCATCCGGGGCGTTTGCGCGACAATCAAGGCACAGAGGCAATCCATACATTCGTTGGACATGCAAGCTTGAAATGGATATTCATAGGACAGGTTCAGTTGTTCAAATACAGTATTGGCAAATACAGTCGGGCTAAAAGCCCTGGCCAGTTGCCACACATTGAGGCGGACAAAACTCCTGTCCAACGGCTGGGCACTGTTAATGACAGCATTCAAACGATCAGGATCCACCCAGGCAGTGTGCGCTGTATCCGGCAATAGCTGTCTGCAAGCCACCTTCATAAAATCACGAACTGACCGATTCTGCCGGGTGCCATGGCTGAATACGCTATCGATGGCTTTGCGCCAATGGCAGGGTTGCAGCTGCGGTGCATGGTCAACCTGCTGTGCCCGCCGGGCAGCCAATATCAGATTATTCAACAACCCTTCTGTGATTTCAGGCAATGGATGACAAAGGGTGGCAGGTACGGTTTTAAAAGCTTCGCAGAGTTGCCCGAGCGCCTGTTCCGGGAGTTCAGTCCGGGACATACCATGATGTTCCGCGGTGATATTCCAGATATCTACCGGTGGACACAACTCTGCAGCGGCGATCATTGCGCTCCATACCGGGGATGGGCTTTGGGCAAGCTCAGGCCAGAGTACTGTGATACAGGCTTTCGGGTAAGCCTGTAATATGCCGTTAACCAGCAGGGGTTGGCCAGATACCAGAGGCTCAAGCAGCTGCTGAAGCTTTGGATTGCTCTCCAGCCCCCGGAATACCACAGGCTTGCCCGTGGTCAAAGCTGCCTGCAAGCCGCTCTGACAGCGGCCAAAATACGCCTTTTGCTCCGAAGTGATAAAGATATTGTCAAACAACTGGCTGAAGCCGGTCTGGCTATTGATCTGTATCACCAGGGGAATTTCCTGATGGCCATTAATCCAGTGATTTGCCTGGGCACTGTGCTGATAAGTCACTGTGTTAACGGGGGCGTAATCCCCGTTATTATCTTTACCGCCAATACTGCTGGCCAGTTCGGGTTGCCCGGCTTTTTCTGTCAGCCCAAGTGATTGCGGTTGTCGCTGCGAATGAGCGACCTGAAGCTTCGGTTTTACCCCTGTGGTCTGGTGGATATTCTGCAGTGCACCCAGCAACAGAAACCAGAGCGCTTCACTGAGAGGTGAAGTGACTGTCACCACGTCACCGGCCTTCACCTGGTCCAGCAAGCTGGTGTTAGGAACCGCAAAACCCTCCTGTCCGATACTGATTGGCCCCAACCATTCCAAAATATTGCCATGGTTAATAATCAATGGGTTTTGTGGCTCGTTACAGGCAAGTCTTGCATCCCCAGAGTTAGCCATGATTTGCAACAGCGATAGCAGCTCGTCATCTCCCACCGGCATCCGGTAAAACTGAATATCTTCTGGCAGAGTACAGACAGCACCGTTGCTCTCATAACGCTTTTGCACCAGCAGTTGGCGAATGGTCTGTTCAAATGCCAGATTATTCCAGTCGGCTCCTTTAAGAATCACCCGCTGCCCGGTTTCCAATTGCTCAAATTTGCCTTGCAGGTGCCGGATACGCCCCTGCTTATCCACCCCGGGTCCACCAAAAAACAGCTGTCGCCAATTACTGTGCAAATGACAGTGGATAATAACGGTATTGCCATCATCCATAGCACTGCCCGGGGTGAGTTCAGCCAATACCGGTGGCACGTCACCGATGTCCATTGTCTGGTCATTGCTATTGTCTGCGTCAAACTGCCAGGTATTGCCCGATCGATTAATTCGTCGCCAGAAATCCGCACCCGGTGCTTCGTCACTTTTCCCCACCATCGCCAACTGCTCATGACTGGCCAATACCAGCAGCGAAACATGTTCACCCAGAGCACGTTTTTTCTGAGTGACTTGGTCAAACAGACAAGGATTATCGGGATCCAGCAACTCATTAAGTTTTGGCAGCTCGTCACTGGTGAGCATTCGGATATCGATAACCAGGGTCAAAGGCTCGTTATTTTCAAATAGCTTGCCCGGTTTCAGAGAGTGATGACCGGTCCCGGCAATACTCAAGCGGCTGAGCAGGTTCCCCTGCGAGAGATCATCCGGATGAGAAAGAACGACTACGTCTTGCTGCTTATCATGGGTTTGAGCAGATAAAAGATGTCGAACCTGATTATTATTAGCGACAAAACGAAAATCAAAGGAATGCGAAAACCTCAGGTTTGGTGAGACCTGTAAGCATACAGTTCTCGCATTGTCAGACAGCGGAATCCGGGGTGACGTTAAATGCAGCCTGGATTGTACTTCAACGCACATATCCACTGGCTTTAACGGTTGCTTCAATTTTGCCTTTTTGGCCGACAAGTTACGCTCTGATCCCAATTGTACATTGTTTCCACTATTTTGAATGTTCATAGATCCCGCCACTCCATTAACCTTCAGGTTCTTTTTGGATTACAGACTGCTGAACTATTCTTTACAGAAAAAAACACCCGGTATCAGAAATGACACCTATCAAGAAATACTGCGTTAGAACTGAAAATTGTCAGGTAGTTTAGAACACAAATAGCTGACCACGGTTTAGTTCAGGCTATGTGTTGATAAAGCCCAGTGGATCGATATTCGATTTAAAAGGTAGTTCACGATCGGAACCTGAAGGGGAAGCTTACGACTGGGAACATTTCAATCACACGATTAACGTGTTCTCAATGCCAGTAGGCTGCTGGACTTAAGTAGTTGGCCAAATGGAATCGTATATTTCTGGCTAAGTGGGCAGTTGCTATGCAAGGCGCAACGTAGGGAGCATAGCCGTAGCTATGTGACCGGAGTTGCAACGCCGCAGAGTGACTGACAACTTAGTCAGAAATATACGATTTCATTTGGTTAACTACTTAAGACTGTCCTGCACGGCAACTGCTCCTGCGTTGCTTTAGCTCCTGCATCCATGCAGTCGCGGGTTGCGTTGATATCCATACCGTTTGTACTGAAGCGGAGTCAAAGTGCGGTACCCGCACCCTTCGACTCCGCTCCAGGATGAGCGGGGTATACGGATATTAACGCTTTTCTGCACCAGGAGCTATGTGCTGCTCCTCATCGGCCAGGTAACCCGGCTTGACGTGCTCAACCTGTCGGTCCGGAAGCGGCTTAAAGCACGGGCATTCATCTTTGCAGATACAACAGAATGCAGAAGCGATAGTGGCAGCAGCGCAAACAGGTAGGCCGGTAGCGATAACTACAGCAGGTTTGCAGCTGGAAAGAGCACCACCAATAACAGAGGCTAAAGCGGTACTCCCCGCGATAAGGCCTACAGTCGTGGCAGCATCTTTTTTAACCCTGGCGTTACAATTAAGGGTATAGCCTGATATTCGACATCCCTCTGGTTGTGGCTGTGTAGTCACGGGCGGAAGAGGCTTAAATTGATTCATACCATTCATATTCAATTCATTCTTATAAATTAAGATTGTTCGTTTCTGACACAACAAAGCACCAGTGCAGCTAAACGTTGATACCCATACCGTTCGTGCTGAGCTTGTCGAAGTACGGTGGCACCATTCTTCGACAAGCTCAGGAGGAACGGGTATTAACGCTTTTCTGTACCATATTCTTGATTCTTGGTTCTTGGTTCTTGGTTCTTGGTTCTTGGTTCTTGGTTCTTGGTTCTTGGTTCTTGTTTTCAGAAATGCTTAAAATACTCAGTGTTTGTGAGTGTTTTATTAGAGTAAGTTATTTAAAAAAAGTTCCTTCAGAATTATCACCATTTGGCCACAGCAGACATGGCAGTTAACTCCCCCTCCTGCGCTACGCAATGTCACTAGTGCTAAAGTACCAGTAACAGCTCCTCACCGACACTGTAAATCGGACCTGACAACGCCCACATTGAAATGACTGTATTATTGCGACCCAAAGACCTGCACAGACCAAGCCTAGTACATGGTTTCAATGAGTTTGACGTGTACTATCTCCGTTCACCCTGAGCGGAGTCGAAGGGTGCTTGGCACGATCTATCAGAGTCCGGAGTTTCCGCCTTTAGGCCCTATGGGTCCTTCGACAAGCTTCAGGACGAACGGAGTGCGGAGGCACGACAACCCGTCAAACTCATTGAAACCATGTACCAGGCTTGTTGCGTCCGTTGCTTTTTATGTCAACTGACCACATCAGCCAGGAGCTCCTGAACCGGCTTGAAGGAACGACGATGGACGGGAGCAGGCCCCAACTTTCTTAACGCTTCAAGGTGGACTTTAGTAGGATAACCTTTATGCCCTGCGATGCCATAACCCGGCCACTCCCTGTCCATAATCAACATTTCCCGGTCGCGGGTCACCTTGGCGATAATGGAAGCGGCAGCAATCTCAGGAATACGACTATCGCCTTTTACAATGGCTTCAGCACGACAGGAAAGCGCTGGACAACGGTTACCATCGATATAAGCCAGTTCGGGCCTGACCGATAATCCCTCAACGGCACGCTGCATTGCCAGCATGGTGGCATGGAGAATATTCAGTTCATCAATTTCTGCTACTTCAGCCCTGCCCAGTGACCAGGCCAGGGCGTTATGACAAATAACGTCAAAAAGCGCCTCTCGCTTTTTCTCCGACAGTTTTTTGGAATCATTCAAACCTTCAATCGGGCGAGCAGGATCCAGGATGACAGCAGCGGCAATCACCGGGCCACACAGTGGACCTCTGCCCACTTCATCAACACCGGCAACAATAATTCCTGTGTCACTGGCGTCACACCAGTCAAATTGATTTTGCTTCATTGATTCTCTACCCGCTGCCTGGTCTGCTGAATAACTGACATCACCGCTTCATAGGCCAGCCTGCTGGCATCCTGCTTCAGTTGGTGGTGAATCTCCTTAAAAGACTGTTTCAGAGTATCTCTGTACGCCTGATCTTCAATGGCCTTCTTGATCAAAACCCTGAGATTTTCAGGAGTAGCATCGTCCTGTAACACTTCAGGTACCAGCTCTTTGTCGGCCAGAAGATTGGGCAGTGCGACATATTTGACCTTCACCATCCGGCTGATAATGGCAAAACTGAGCGGTGCCATTTTATAACTGACAACCAGTGGCTTTTTATGCAGTGCAGCTTCAAGAACAGCGGTTCCCGAAGCGATCAGAATCGCATCCGAGGCGGCCATAACCGATTGTGCCTGGCCATCATAGACCGTTACGTCCAGATCCGGAAACTCACTGACAATGGGTAGAAGTTGCTTTTTTCGTCGCTCATTGGCACAGGGAATTAAAAAGCGAGCATCCGGGAAGTCTTTCCTGAGCAGGCGGGCGGTCTCAAGAAATAGTTGACCAAGTTTGGCTATCTCTGGTTTGCGGCTGCCTGGCAATAGCCCGATTACCGGCCCACCACCATGACTGACACCCAGGGTATGTCTGGCTGCGTCTTGATCCGGATTCATGGAAATCTGGTCAGCCAGGGGGTGGCCAACAAAGGTCACAGGTACACCATGATCCCTGTAATAGTCCGCTTCAAACGGGAGCAGTGCCAGCATATGGTCTACGGAGTGCCGGATTTTTTTCAGACGACCTTCACGCCATGCCCATACCTGGGGGCTGACATAATGCACGGTTGGAATACCGGCCGCTTTCAGCCTGCGTTCAAGCACCAGATTAAAATCAGGGGCATCAATACCAATAAACACATCAGGCTGATCGGCAATCAGTCGTTCCCGCAACTGTTTGCGAATACCCAGCAGTTCTCGCAAACGCCCGAGAACCTCAACCAGCCCCATCACCGATAACCGCTCCATGGGGAACACGCTGTCAAAACCCTCTGACTGCATCAGGGGACCGCCAATACCATAGCAGTAAGCATCCGGATAATGTCGTTTGATTTCACGGATCAGCCCGGCCCCGAGAATATCCCCTGAGGCTTCTCCTGCAACCAATGCAACACGTAATGATAATCCCGGGGAAGAAACTGCCGACTGCATCACCGGGTAATACCACGGCTTGATGATTTCAGAGAGTCAATCAGCAGTTGAATTTCCGGTAACGGCTCCATACTCTCGAGACGATCAATCGCTTCAGCCGTTCTCAACCCCTGACGGTAAATGATCTTGTAGCATTGTCGCAGTGTGCTGATCAGTTCAGGCGTATAGCCCCGGCGACGCATGCCTTCAAAGTTCATACCATGGGCTTCAGCCGGATTACCACTGGACATGACAAATGCCGGCACATCTTTAAACAGTGCCGTATGGGCAGCACTCATACTGAAGGCACCAATCTTGCAGAACTGATGCACCGTCGTGTAACCGCCCAGGATGGCGTTATCACCAACCATCACATGACCGGCAAGTGCCACATTGTTGGCAATAATACAGTTGTCACCTATAACACAGTCATGGGCCACATGCACATAGGCCATCAGCAAATTGTTATTGCCAATAGCAGTCAGCCATTGATCCTGAATGGTGCCACGATGGATGGTACAACCTTCACGGATAGTATTGTTATCGCCAATCACCAGGCGAGTGGGCTCACCAGCGTATTTTTTATCCTGACACTCTTCACCAACACTGGAAAACTGAAAAATACGGTTATTTTTCCCGATCACCGTCGGGCCCTTGATCACTACATGAGAGTGAATACGGCTACCCATACCCACTTCAACACCCGGCCCAATATAAGTCCACGGCCCAACTTCAACATCTTCACCAATACGGGCACCCGGTTCGACAATAGCCGACGGATGAACTTTGGCGGTTGGATGAATATCGGCTTGCAACGGGCTAATGGCTTCAACCGCCCCGGCAGCTTCAGAATCAGTAACGGAGAGTGTGTCGCTCAAGATTTTATTTCCTTTCTTGCACACGTAACTTCAGCAGAGCAGACAATATTACCATCAACCACCGCCTCACAGGCAAATTTCCAGATATCCCGTTTCCGTGCCAACAGTGTTGCCCGGAGAATCAGCTGATCACCAGGAACCACCGGTTTGCGAAAACGTACCTTATCCGCTCCGGCAAAAAAGTAGATTGTGTCGCCATCCGTCTTGCGAATGTGATAACCAAGGATACCTGCTGACTGAGCCATCGCTTCAATAATCAACACCCCCGGCATCACCGGATGCTGTGGGAAATGACCATTAAAATGCGGCTCATTACTGGATACATTTTTAAGACATTCGATGGAGCCATTTTCTGTATCCACATGAAGAACCCGATCCACCAGCAGAAAAGGATATCGGTGGGGCAGGATCTCCTTAATTACCTCAATTCGTCTCATTCACCTTAAACTCTATAACAGAAAAAGGCTGGACAACCAGCCTTTCCTTTACCGTAAAAATTCTTACCCTGCCAGGTTTCAGTGTACTTATATCAGTCTCACTGTTTCTCCAGCTGTTTAACCCGCCTGGCCAGATCATCCAGTTGCCGGAAACGAACCACGTTTTTCCGCCACTCACGACTCTCCATAAAACCAGTACCGGAAGAGTAGGAACCAGCCCTGGTAATTGAGCGCGTAATCATGGCCATGCCACTGATAAACGTCCCATCGGCAATGGTCAGATGACCGGCAAAACCGGCGGCTCCGGCAATAGTACAATTTTTACCAATCTTTGTACTTCCGGAAATACCGACACCAGCGGCAATAGCCGTGTTCTCGCCAATCACCACATTGTGAGCAATCTGAATCAGGTTATCGAGACGGACACCACTGTGTATTTCCGTATTACCCAGGGCTCCACGGTCAATACAGGTGTTGTTGCCAATTTCGACATCGCTGCCGATCACCACACCACCGATCTGGGCGATTTTGTACCAGCGACCATCCGCGTGCGCATTACCAAAACCATCACCACCAATCACCGCTCCGGAGTGAATGATGGTCCGATCACCGATGGTGACACCATGGCAGACCGTAACATTGCGATGAAGGTGAACATCGGCACCAAGCACGGAGTCGTGCCCCACCACGGTACCGGCATCTATGCGAACACCGGCAGCAATCTGAACGCCTGCCTCAATCACAACGTTGGCACCAATGGCAGCGGTCGCATCCACAACAGCGGTCTCATCAACCACGGCACTGGGGTGGATACCTGCATTGCCACCACGGTCAGTATCGAACAGGGAGGAGAGCCGGGCATAACCCAGGTATGGGTTATCAAGAACCAGGGCATTTCCGGTAAAGCCACTGGCGGAATCCGGGCAGAGAATAACCGCACCGGCCTTAGTGGTTTCCAGATATCGGGCATAGGCCGGATTGGCCAGAAAGCTTAACTCATGCCCCCCGGCATCCTGAAGGGTATTCAGACCTGAGACCTGCTTATCCCCATCTCCCTGCAGCCGGGCACCACACTGTTCTGCCAGTTGGGACAAAGTATAAACATCAGTCATGATTCATTACTTCATCTGGTTGAGGCTTTCAATGACCTTGCGAGTGATATCAATACCCGGACTGCCATAGATGGCCATCTGACGATCAATGACCAGATCCAGCTTTAACTCACTGATAACTTTATCGATGGCAGTCTGCAGTTTTGGCCGCAGCTTTTCACGCTCAGCATTATCCGCTTCTGCTTTATCAGTCTGATACTGGCGTCCTTTCAGTTGCAAGTCTTCATACTTGCGCTGCAACTCCAGCTGGCGAACTTTCAACTGCTCGGCGCTCAAAGTCGGGCCATCTTTTTGCAGTTTTTCCTGCATATTACGAACGTCACCCTCAAGCTTCTGCAGAGCGACTAACTGAGGCTTGAACTTGGCTTCAGACTTTTTGGCGTATTGTTTGCCGGCATTGGATTCACTTAACACCATCGCCGTATCAAGCACACCCACTTTACTGCCACTAGTGGCTGCATTGGCCAGAGGGGCCAGCATAATCAGGGCCAGGAATGCCAGTCTGATGGATTTCAAAATAAATCTCCTGAAAACGGTAAAAAAAGGCATTATAAAGAAAAGGTGCCTGATAGCACCTTTTAATTACGTAAAATTCCCTCCTAAAAGAGGGATTTGCTTAGGAGCCTGTCGGACTTAAGACTGTCCTACTGCGGTTGCGAAAAATTGGTCTAAAAATTCCTGCTTCTTCGTCAAATAGCCCCGCTATTCTCCTCAGAAGCAGAAATTTTTATCCTCAATTTCTCGCAATCCTCGCTACGGACGCTTAAGCCCGACAGGCTCCTTAGAATGGAGTCCCCAGAGAGAACTGGAAGGTCTGGGTTTCATCCCTGCCTTTGGCATTCAGAGCCTTAGCCAGACTGAAAGTCAGCGGGCCAAGGGGGGTAATCCAGGTCAGGCCCACACCAGCACTGTAACGCAGCTCACCCAGGCCCGGCTTGTAGCAATCGACCACCTGTGAGCTGCAGCTCGTATCAAACACATTACCGTAGTCAAAGAACACGCTGGTCCTTAATGAACGCTGATCCTTGACAAAGGGTAAAGGGAATAGCACTTCAACCGTACCCTCAAGCAGCACATCACCACCCATGCTGTTGAAGTCATCGCCGTTATCCCGTTGCGCAGCCTTGGGTCCAAGGGAGTTATCATTGTAACCCCTTACAGAACCAAAACCACCGGCATAGAAGTTCTCAAAGAACGGCATTTCAGAAGTACTGCCATAGGCACCGCCATAACCCAGGCGAGTGGCAAAACGCGCCGTCAGACTGCGGGTAATGGGCTGAAAGTACTGACCTCGATACACCAGCTTATAAAATGTGGTGGTTGAGCCCGGAATCGCGGCAGACAGCGATAAGCTCTGGGAATAACCGGCCGTTGGCAGTAGCCCACGGTTCAACTCTGACTGCGACCAGCCCAGCGACGTCTTGATATTGGCAAACTTGCGCCCTTCTGTATCAAGATAATTCAGAATAACCCTGGGAGTACCGGAACCGGTGGTTATTTCCGTACCATCAACCCCAAGACTGAAATTAATGGACTCTGTTTCAGACAATGGATACCCGAAACGAACGTTACCACCAAAGGTGTCAGCCGCATAACTGGAGATGTCCGAATCACTGTAATCGTAGGTTCGATAGTAAATATCATAACCACGGGATACACCGTCAATGGTGTAATAGGGATCCATAAAACTGAAATTATAGAGCTGGCTGACATCACTTTTGTTCAGACCAACGGTGACCTTGTTGCCGGTTCCCAGAAAGTTATTCTGGCTGACAGAACCACCGAGTAACAGACCATCAGACTGGGAGAAACCGATACTGGCCGTAACACTGCCGGAAGGCTGCTCTTCTACGGTGTAATTAACATCAATCTGATCGCTGGTTCCCGGCACCGGCGGCGTTTCAACATTGACCTCCTTGAAATACCCCAGACGCTCTAGCCGCACCTTAGACTGCTCAATCTTCTGGGTATTGGCAGAAGCCCCCTCCATCTGGCGCATTTCCCGACGCAGTACCTCATCATCGGTCTTGGTATTCCCGGAGAAATTAATCCGTCGGACATAGGCTCTGCGGCCCGGATCAACAAAGAAGGTCAACTCAACGGTTTTGTTGCCATGGTCCGGTTTGGGAATTCCGGTCACATTGGCAAAGGTATACCCTTCGTTGCCAAGGCGACGGCTCAGAATCTCTTCCGTGGTAGTAATCAGTCTGCGGGAGAACACCTGCTCCGGCTGGGCCAGCAGCAGCTTTCTTGCCTCGTCTTCAGGAATCACCAGATCACCGGCCAGCTTAACGTCACTGACTGTGTACTTATCGCCCTCAGCCACGTTGACCGTGATATACACACTCTGCTTGTCAGGGCTGATAGAAACCTGGGTGGAGGTAATATTGAAGTTGATATAACCCCGGTCCAGGTACCATGACCGCAAACGCTCCAGGTCACCGGACAGTTTCTCCCGGGAGTATTTATCCGCAGAACTGAAGAATTGATACCACTCGGTTTTCTGCAGCTCAAACAGGTCAATCAGTTCATCCCTGGGGAAGGCCGTATTACCCACAACATTAACATGCTGTATGGTCGCCACCTTGCCTTCCTTGACATTGATGCGCAACTTCACCCGGTTACGGGGCTGCGCTTCAACATCGGCGGTGATCCTGGCACCGTATCGCCCCTGGGCAACGTATTGACGCTCAAGCTCAAGACGGATCGCTTCCAGGGTGGCCTGCTGGAAAATCTCCCCTTCTGCCAGACCGGAACGCTCCAGGCCGGTTATCAGATCTTCCGTCTTGATCGCCTTATTGCCCTTAATCTCAATTGCGCTGATGGAGGGTCGCTCAACCACCGCAACCACCAGAACATCACCTTCACGGGCCATACGAATATCATTGAAATACCCGGTTTGATAGAGCGCCCGGGCGGCCCCGGCGATATCCGGTGATTCAATATCATCGCCCACCTCAACCGGCAGGGCATTAAAAACTGTCCCGACTGAAACCCGTTGAAGGCCATCAATCCGGATATCTGAGACGACGAAGGCCTGGGCAGCAGGCGCGATGGCTAAAGAGCCAATCAGCAGAGACAACAGTGATCGCTTCATGGAATCCGTTCTTATCCGTGTTCATTTCGCATTAACGTGAAAAACATGCTCTTCAATTTCCACATCGCTATTCATGACGCGCAGAGCGCAAAGTGCTTTTCTTTCATTGGAAGAGTCGGCTCAGGTCGTTATACATGGCCAGCATCATCACTCCGACAACAAAGGTTACCCCGATTTTCAAACCCAGTGTCTGGGTTTTCTCGGAAAGTGGCTTGCCCCTGACCATTTCAACGAGGTAGAAAAGCAGATGACCGCCATCCAGCACGGGTATGGGGAGCAGGTTCAACACCCCCAGGCTGACGCTCAACATGGCCAGAAAATAGAGAAAATTTTCCAGCCCAGACTCAAGCGACGCGCCAGCCACTTTAGCAATGGTTATCGGACCGCTCAAGTTTTTCACGGAAACAAGCCCGACAACCATCTTCCAGAGGGATTCCAGGGTCATGCTGGTCAGTGACCAGGTCGCCTGGGCACCTTTTACCAGCGAATCAATCGGCCCAAACTGTAAATGACGAATCATGGTTTCTGGCCAGGAAACCTGCTGGACACCTGCACCGATAAAACCGGTTGTCACCCCATCAGTGGATCGACTGCCCGGGGTCAACGGCATTTCCTGACTGACGCCATCCCGCTCAACCAGCAATTGCAACGTTAGACCGGCATTGTCACGGATCAGTTCAACAAAGTGCATCCAGTCAATGACGGTTTCGCCATTAACCTGCAGGATTTTATCACCCGACTCCAGACCATCTCTTGCTGCCGCCCCATCGTCCGATAGCTGACCAATGACTGCGGGGATAACAGGAGAGTAAGGCACAATACCCAGGGAACGCACAGGATTCGGCTGTTCCTCATTAACCAGCCAGTCAACTATCGTGATATTTTTATCCCGCACAGCCCCCTCTGAGGCCTCTCCGGGCTCACCTGCCCGGATAGAGACATCAAGATTTCGGCTCTCACCAATGAAGGACAAAAGTTCCATGTTCACGGCCTGCCAGCCCGGTGTTTCCACACCGTTCACAGCAACAATTTCATCACCGGGGTGAATACCTGCAACGGCAGACGGAGAATCGGGAATCACTTCGCCAACCTGAGGCATCAGGGTACGAACACCCACCATGTACATGAGCCAGAGGGCAAAAATGGCCAGCAGAAAGTTGGCAACAGGCCCGGCAGCAACAATGGCAATCCGGGCAAGGACGGGCTTATTATTAAAAGAAAGGTGCTGCTCATTATCGGGCACCGGCCCTTCCCTCTCATCCAGCATCTTGACATAGCCACCCAACGGTACCGCAGCAATACTGAATTCAGTACCATGACGATCAGTCCAGCGCCATAATGACTTGCCAAAACCCACGGAGAAACGAAGTACTTTAACACCGCAACGGCGGGCCACCCAGAAGTGACCATACTCGTGAATACTCACCAGTATTCCAAGGGTTACTACAAAAGCAAAAATGGTCTGTGCTGAGTCAGCTATCTCCGACAAGAGCGATTCAAAAATCATGCAACACCCTGCATTTGTGAAACCTGTTTCCGGGCCAGATAGCGGGCTTCCCTGTCAGCTTCCAGCACTTGATCTATGTCGCCGACATTCATGACCGGCAAGGTCTGCAATGTGGCATTAATGACTTCAGGTATGCGATCAAAACGCAGTTTGCGTTCCAGAAATGCATCAACGGCAATTTCATTGGCAGCATTGAGCATAGCAGCCGCGGTACCACCGCTGCGCGCCACGTCCTGGGCCAGCTTCAGACAGCGGTAACGCATCATGTCCGGCGCATAGAAGTCCAGTCTGGCAATCTCGGTCAGAGACAGGGGAGCAACACCGGATGGTATCCTTCCCGGCCATGCCAGGGCATGGGCAATGGGTGTTCTCATGTCCGGATTCCCCATCTGGGCAAGTACCGAGCCATCCTCATAATCCACCATTGAGTGGATGATGCTTTGCGGATGAATCACCACCTCCACCTGCTCAGGACGGGCATCAAACAACCAGCAGGCTTCAATAAACTCAAGCCCTTTATTCATCATCGTGGCAGAGTCTACGGAAATTTTACGCCCCATACTCCAGTTTGGATGGGCACAGGCCTGTTCAGGTGTCACAGCGGCAAAACTTTCTACCGGAGACTGTCGGAATGGACCACCGGAAGCGGTCAGCAATATTCGCCTGACCCCCACCCGCTCAAGCCCCCCGTGGTGATTGGCAGGCAAGCACTGAAAAATGGCGTTATGCTCACTATCGATAGGAAGGAGAACAGAACCAGATGCCTTAACCGCATCCATGAACAAGGCACCGGTCATCACCAGCGTTTCCTTGTTCGCCAGCAGTATTTTTTTTCCGGCACGAACCGCAGCCATGGTGGGCGGTAGCCCCGCAGCACCAACAATGGCCGCCATAACCACGTCAACATCACCATCCGCCGCCACCTGGTTCATGGCATCCAGGCCGGATTCAACAGAGATGCGCAAACCTTCAGACTGAAGGTCCGCCCTGAGTTTATTGGCCGCCTGTTCATCCGCCATAACGATATATTGCGGACGAAACTGACGGGCCTGCTCCAGCATAACGTCCGCGTTTCTGCCGGCTACTAAAGAATGCACGGTGTATTGATCCGGATTCCGCGCGATCACATCCAAAGTACTTTTGCCAATGGACCCGGTGGAACCCAACACACAAACCCGCTGTCTGCCGGATTGAGAGCATGATGCAGTCATGACCTAAAATACACCCCTGGTTATCATGACAAAAAGAGTAAATATCGGAACGGCAGCCGTCAGGCTATCAATTCGATCAAGCACACCACCATGACCTGGCAGCAGGTTTCCGCTGTCCTTGACCCCGCGGCAACGTTTCAAAACACTTTCCCAGAGGTCGCCCAGAACGGAAACCAGAACAGTCAGTATGCTCAGAATCAACAACAACACCCCCTGTAAAAAGCTGACACTGAAGAACAACGTCACAAGACTTGAAATCAGCATTGAGACCAGTAAGCCTCCGACCAGTCCCTCCATGGTCTTTTTCGGGCTGACCCGCTCAATAAGTTTTGTTCTGCCAAAACGCTTGCCAGCAAAATAAGCACCGCAGTCTGCCCCCCAAACCATCACCAGAAGGATAACAATCAACCAGGCAGAGTCTGGCATTTGTTTGAGCTCATAAAGACCAAGCCATGGAGGCACCAGAGTCAGCACCCCCACCAATAATCTAAGGGACTGGTTCTCAAGCCAGCGCGCGCTCTTGGGATATTGCCTGACAAGGATAAAGGCGACCAGCCACCAGACAGCAGCCAGACCAAGAACCAACGAGGACGGTAAAAAAAGTGTCAGAGCACAAAAAACACCAATAGCCAGCGCATAGAACAGACGTACAGATCGCTGTTCAAAACCGGAAAGGTTCGCCCACTCCCAAGCCGCTAACATAATAATCGCGGCAATAAAGAAGCCAAAACCGGTTAATGGCAATAAAAAAACGCCTGCCAGCGCCACTGGCGCTAATATGACAGCAGTTATGATTCTTTCTTTCAGCACAGTGTTTCAGCCTCCACTTGCTCGCTGGTTTTGCCAAACCGTCGCTGGCGACGGGCGTAGCTCAGCAGGGCCTGCTGTAATTCATTACGGCCAAAATCTGGCCACAGGGTGTCGGTAAAATAAAACTCACTGTAAGCACATTGCCACAATAGAAAGTTACTGATTCGCTGTTCACCACTGGTACGAATCAATAGATCAGGGGCAGGCAAACCCGACGTACTGAGATGCTGTTCAATGGCAAACTCATCAATATTTTTAGCATCAAGCTCACCACGCGCCACTTTTTCAGCCAGTAGCCTCGCAGCAGAAGCGATATCCCACCTGCCGCCATAGTTGGCAGCAATGACCAGGGTCACTGAATAATCATTGGCAGTGAGCGTTTCTACCTCTTGAATATATTTCTGAATTTCAGGACTGAATCGGGTAATGTCGCCAATGACCTTCAGCCGGATGCGATTTTTCTTCATCCGACGAGCCTCTCGCTTGAGAACCCCCAGGAACAGGCGCATCAGGCCATTGACTTCAATGACCGGCCGATTCCAGTTCTCGCTGCTGAACGCAAACAGCGTGAGCACTTCAACACCCTGTTCATCGCAGGCTTCAACCACTTCACGAACCCGGTTAACACCCGCGCGGTGTCCGGCGAGTCCGGGCAGGTGTTTCCGTTTGGCCCAGCGGTTGTTCCCATCAAGAATAATAGCCACATGGCGCGGCAGCCTCTCTGGCGGAACTCCCTGAATGCCGCTTTTTCCCTGTAACAATGTATTGGCCATGGATTAAGACGATCTGAAAATTGGCAGGTAAAAAAAAGTGTAACAGTAGAACCTTGCAGGAGCCCGCCGTAAAAAGCAAGCGCCCCCAAAGCATCAAAAGACAACTGACGCCTGAATTATTGCAGTCATTACCAGCAGGATTCTGTCTGACGCCAGCCAGACAAAGGCAATAACCGCAATTCAGTACAGTCAGCCATTAGATCGCCATTAAATCTTCTTCCTTAACAGAAAGATTTTTATCAACTTCAGCAATAAACTGATCAGTCAGCTTCTGCACATCATCCTGACCACGACGCTCGTCGTCTTCACTGATCTCTTTTTCCTTTTCCAGCTCTTTAATATCAGCCAGTGCATCACGGCGGATATTGCGGATAGCAATGCGGGCATTCTCCGCATCCTGACGCGCCTGACGAATATAGCCCTTGCGGGTCTCTTCGGTCAGCGGTGGCAGAGGAATACGAATAACTTCACCGGCAGTCGATGGGTTCAGCCCCAGGTCAGACTTCAGAATTGCCTTTTCAACATCAGGCACAATCTGTCTTTCCCAGACACGAACAGCCAGCGTACGACCGTCTTCAACAGAAATGTTAGCCATCTGACTCAGCGGTGTTTCTGAGCCGTAGTAAGACACCTTAATGCCATCCAGAAGACTTGGATGGGCGCGACCGGTACGAATCTTGTTGAAGGCAACCGTCAACGATTCAATGGTTTTGCCCATACGCTCTTTGGCATCATCTTTAATCTCATTGATCATCATTAACCCCCGTTTACCAGTGTTCCTTCATTACCGCCAACCACAAGATTTAACAGAGCGCCGGACTTGTTCATATTAAACACCCGAACAGGCATCTGCTGGTCGCGCACCAGGCAAATTGCCGTTAAATCCATAACGCCCAGCTTGCGAGCCAGGACATCATCATAGGTCAGCTGATCAAATTTAACCGCATCAGAATGCTTTACCGGATCTTTATCATAGACACCGTCAACCTTGGTGGCCTTGAGAACGATATCAACGCCCACTTCAATGCCTCTCAGACAGGCCGCAGAGTCAGTGGTAAAAAATGGATTTCCGGTACCAGCAGAAAAAATCACCACATCGCCAGAGTTGAGATACCGCACGGCACGACGATGATCATAATGCTCCACAACACCACTCATGGGAATGGCAGACATCACCCGGGTATTGATATTGGAACGTTCCAGGGCATCACGCAGGGCAAGGGCATTCATCACGGTTGCCAGCATCCCCATGTGATCACCGGTGACCCGGTCCAGGCCTGCGGCACTCAGCGCAGCGCCACGGAAGAGGTTTCCACCGCCGATAACGATACCAACCTGTACACCAATCCCTACTAACTGACCGATTTCCAGGGCCATTCGATCCAGGACCCTGGGATCAATACCAAACTCACCTTCGCCCTGCAGAGCTTCACCGCTGAGCTTCAGCAGTATACGTTTGTATTTCGGTTGACTATCACTTGCCGGCATGTTCAGTTTCCGAGTCTGGTTGGCTAAATTACACACATCCCGCAAATGCGCTGCCATCGGGAGACCAGCCATGAAAGCTGCATTCGATGAACCGTCTGGCCGAAAATGATCTGTTCTGACCAATCAGCCAGCGAGTTGATGTGTTCTGACAGTTGACATTCTTGTCCATGAAACTTTCCCATGAAGAAAACCTGAAAATCAACCATCAGCTATGGATAGACATGAAAAGGCCAACCCAATGGGCTGACCCAGGAGCCTGTCGGAATCAAGACTGTCCTGCGCGGCAACTGCTCCTGCGTTGCCCCGGGAGGCTGTCCGACAGGCTTCTGGTTATTACAGTCCTGCCTGAGCGCGGACTTCAGCAGCGAAGTCCACTTCTTCTTTCTCGATACCTTCACCCACTTCGAAACGTACGAAGCTGGCTACAGTAGCGCCAGCTTTTTTGGCCAGTGCACCAACAGTGGTATCAGGATCTTTAACGAAAGGCTGTTCAACCAGGCTGCTTTCTGCCAGGAACTTGCTGATACGACCTTCAATCATCTTCTCGATGATATTGGCTGGCTTGCCAGACTGCTCTGCCTGAGCCTGGAAGATCTCTTTCTCTTTCTCTACCAGTTCAGCCGGCATATCTTCCTTGTTAACCACCTGTGGGTTAACAGCCGCAACGTGCATGGCGATATCACGAGCCAGTTCAGTATCACCACCTTCCAGTCTGGTCAGAACAGCGATACGGTTGTTACCGTGAACGTATGAGCCAATCACGCCGCCTTCAACGATAGCGATACGACGAACGCCGATGTTTTCACCGATCTTCTGAACCAGCGCCTGACGGGCTTCTTCCAGCTCGCCTTCCATCAGCGCGTTAACGTCAGCTTCTTTACGGGCAAAAGCAGCGCCAACCACCTGCTGAACGAAGTTCAGGAAGTTATCATCACGGGCTACGAAGTCAGTTTCACTGTTGACTTCAACCAGCACACCAAAGCTGGCATCGTCAGCCACTTTAACGGCTACAATACCTTCTGCTGCGATACGACCGGCTTTCTTGGCAGCTTTTGCCTGACCGGACTTACGCATTTCTTCGATTGCAACTTCAATGTCACCCTGTGCTTCAACCAGTGCTTTTTTGCACTCCATCATGCCCAGGCCAGTACGCTCACGCAGTTCTTTTACCAGTGCTGCACTAATAGCTGCCATGGTTGATTCCTCGCAAATTGACAGTCTTTTTATGCCACCAGCAATAACAGCGGCATAAAAGAATAGTTATCTGTACATCGGAAAAAAGGGGGCAAAGCCCCCTTACTCTTTTCCAAAATCGGCAAGCAGCATCTGTTATTTATGCAGTGCAATCGTAAAGCCTGCACCCTGTCATAAGACCAGGTTAATCAGATACTGCCTGGCACCAGGTCTTCGAAGCCTCAGGCTTCTTCAGAACCCTGCGCTTCTTCAGACTTGGGAGCTTCCTCAGCCTTTGGCGCTTCTTCGATTTCTACGAACTCGTCTTCAGCACCAGTGCTCGCACGGGCACGACCTTCCAGAATCACATCAGCAGCAGCCTTCAGGTACAGCTGGATAGCACGGATCGCATCATCGTTACCTGGAATGATGTAGTCCACACCTTCAGGGCTGGAGTTGGTATCCACGATACCAATAACCGGAATACCCAGCTTGTTGGCTTCCTGGATAGCGATGCGCTCATGCTCAACGTCGATAACGAACAGAGCGTCTGGCAGACTGCCCATGTCCTTGATACCGCCCAGGCTGCGATCCAGTTTTTCCAGATCACGGCTGCGCATCAGCGCTTCTTTCTTGGTCAGTTTTTCAAAAGTACCGTCGTCACGCTGGCTTTCAAGATCACGCAGACGCTTGATGGACTGGCGAATGGTCTTGTAGTTGGTCAGCATACCACCCAACCAGCGGTGATCAACGTAAGGCATGCCACAGCGAGCAGCCTCTTCACGAATGATCTTGCCAGCAGCACGCTTGGTACCAACAAACATGACCTTGTTCTTGCCTTCAGCCAGCTTGCCGATGAACTGCAGAGCGCCATTAAAGGCAGGCAGTGTGTGCTCAAGGTTAATGATATGAATTCGGTTGCGTGCACCAAAGATGAACTTGTTCATCTTCGGGTTCCAGTAACGGGTCTGGTGACCGAAATGCACGCCGGCCTTGAGCATGTCACGCATAGTGACTTGAGTCATGGGAATCTCCTGATTCAGGGTTATGCCTCCAAACACCCCATATGTTCGACCAGATCATCATCCGTTTAACGGATTAAAACTGGCACCCGGAACCATGTGTCGGTGAATGTGAGATCTTTTATCAACGTTAAGTTTAATGAAGTCCATGCTGCTCAGTCGTGAGACTAACCGCCATGTACCCCATCTTGAAATCGCATCTCGAAATCAAGTGGCGCTTTATACCATACCCGGACAATTTTCGAAACTTTTTCTGCCATCAGCCAAAACGCTGGTTATCTTCTTCCACCGCATCATAAAGTCGCTCCAATATATCCGGAACAGCAGACATAACCCGGTTCCAACTGGGAATAAAGGGACGCTCCATGGGGTTTTCCAGAAAATGCTGACCGGCTTCCATGATATTCCTGGCAAACAACTCAACGGCCCGCTCTTCACTGTCACGATCCACATGCAAACCATTGATCATGGCATCATCATAGTAGGATTCAATAAAGTCCAGGGCCACCCGGTAGTAGGTCGCCTTGATGGTCCTGAAAGTCTCGGTATTAAACTGAACACCATTGGTGGCCAGTTTGCGGAAAATCGCCTTGATGATGTCATGACTCATTTTCGACAGCCCGCGACTGACATCCCCTTCAGACAGCGGCTGATGCTTATGATCATAAATATCCGCAATATCTACCTGACAGAGCCGCTTACTGGAGTAATTGCGCTTAACCTCCGACAACACCCCAATCTCCAGCCCCCAGTCACTGGGAATCCGGATATCGTTAAAGACACTGGTTCTCATGGAGAATTCACCCGCCAGGGGATAACGAAAGCTGTCCAGATATTCGAGATACTCCATCGGCCCGAGAATCTTTTTCAGCGCCCGCAAAAGGGGCGTAACCAGCAGACGGCTGACCCGGCCATTTAACTTATTGTCAGCGATTCGCGCATAATAGCCTTTGCAGAAGTCATAGCTGAAGGCGGGATTAGCAACCGGATAGAGCAGCCTGGCCAGCAGATCCCGCTGATAGGTAACAATATCGCAGTCATGGAGCGCCACAGCTTCTGACTTTGCCGATGCCAGCACATAGCCGTAACAATACCAGACATTCCTTCCTTTCCCTGGCTCCTTCGGGGCCAGCCCCTTTTCAGCCAGCAGGGCATCAATTGCCTGCAACTTTGGCCCATCCTGCCAGAGAATACGGTGATGCTGATCCAGCCGTCCAAAAAAATCCCTGGCATAGGCAAACTGCTCCTGATCAGCGCGATCAAGGCCAATCACTATTTCAGAGAGATAGCGCACCTGGCTCAGCTCTTCGACAATATGCCCCAGGGCAGGCCCTTCCAATTCTGAAAACAATGAAGGCAAGACCAGTGACATGGGACGCTGGCGGGAAAATGCCAGCAGGTCACGCTCCATATCGTCGGTTGACCGAACTCTCAGATTGTGAAAATTGGTAATTATGCCATTCTGATAAAAGTCACCCATAACCCACCTTTCCTCCACTATTGAAAGTGATTTTATGGCTTGCCAAACATATCAAGTATGGCCTGATTCCAACCCTCAGGACCGACACTGCGGGTTTTAACAACATTCACCAGATGACTCACATCCGGTGCCTGGCCATGCTCCGATCGGATAAGCACCGGATAATCGGCCGCCTCCAGCATCGGCAAGTCGTTCATCCCATCCCCAAGCGCACAGGTTTGCCAGGTCTCTTCCGGATATTCCTGCTGATACCTTTGCAGTAATGCCCGCAAAGCCAGCCCTTTATCCCCTTTCCCGGAAACATGATAAAAGCGCCCTCCTCTCGTCAGATGAAGCCCTTGCGACTCAAGCAACCTGACAAACTCCCGCAATTCTGCATCACCATCACGCCAGATCACCGGCTCACTGGCCTTTCGGGTCATGGCTTTACCCGCCTCATCGATTGATAACCCGGTAACTTCTGCCACCTGATCCCCGGTCAGGTCACCAAAGCCGGTAAACCTGAAACCATGTTTAAGCCGGATATTGGATAAAATTCGCCGTATGCTGCGATAAGGCTGACCATGAAAAAAGTGGGTAAGCCCACAGGAATCCCGGAAATAATCCGCCGGGATCGTCGTCACCATGCCATTTTCACTGATAAATGGCTGATCATTCCCCATCTGTCGCTGAATAACAAGCACCTCTTCCAGCGTTTTACTGGTGTTAAAAATGACCGGTATTTCACGCTCAACCAGCAATTCCAGGGCAGGCTGAGCGGCTGCCCAGCCATAATCATTATGATCCATAAGGGAGCCATCAAGATCGGTAAAAACCAGTATCCTCGGCGCTGTTGCTGCCATCAATAAACCATCCACTCAACCAAAACGTTTTTGATAAATGGCATTGGTGGCCTCGACAAAACCACCCATACTGCCACAGTCAAATCGCCTGCCCTGAAATTTACAGGCAATCACACAACCACTTCTGGCCTGAGACATAATGGCATCTGTCAGTTGTACCTCACCGTTTTTTCCCGCCTCGGTGTTGTCAATAATGTCAAAGATATCGGGGGTCAGAACGTAACGGCCAATAACCGCAAGATTACTGGGAGCCTCTGAAGGCGCAGGTTTTTCCACCATATCCGTCACCCGGATCAAATGCTCATCCAGGGCCTCCCCGGCAATCACTCCATACTTTTCGGTTTCTGCCGCAGGCACTTCCTGTACCGCAAGAATCGTACATCGGAACTGCTTATAGAGATTGACCAGCTGAGCCATCACCGATGGCCCCTTATCATTGACACAAAGGTCATCCGCCAGAATGACACCGAAGGGCTGATCACCTATTAATGTCTGGCCACAGGCAATGGCATGGCCCAGCCCCAGCATCTGATTCTGCCGGGTATACGAGAAGGTACAGGCAGACATCACATCCCGGATCGACGACAGTTTCTCCTCCTTGCCACTACCGGCAATCTCCGCCTCCAGTTCATAGTTAATATCAAAGTGATCCGGTATCGCCCGCTTATTCCTGCCATTAACAAAACCGAGATCCGTTAATCCTGCCTCCATTGCCTCCTCTACCCCGTATTGAATCAGCGGCTTATCAACAATGGGAAGCATTTCCTTGGGCATGGATTTGGTGGCTGGCAAAAAACGTGTGCCATAACCGGCAACAGGAAAGAGGCATTTTGTAATCATTCAATAACTCCGTTTATCACTTGATCTTGAATGCGTTAATACGATGCAGTTCCCATGCCAATGTTACAAGGCACAACTCATGTCAAGAAGGTAAAGAGTGTGAATCAGAGCTTTATTGCTATTTCAGGAGAGGCATTTTGCAATAGCAGGTTCCGGTTTGCTTCTTCCGAGGCTTTCTTTATAGTCGACCCAATCGTTGGGCGGAACCTGCTCTTATCTAATCAGATGTAATACTTATACCCATTCGCCTTTTGTGGTCAGGGTCAGTAGATGTACAGATTATCAACATACCTTTTTGGAGGTCGTCTTCATTGCGAAAAAAGACGAGCGGATTGTAGCCGGTTATGGCATTTGCCTCTCTCAGGTGTTGTATCACACTTTCATGCTGTAAATTTCCCATGACAACTAATCCAGCTGCAATGAAAAAATCTTTCTCAAGCAGACCGGAATGTTTGCCCCAACTTTGTGGATCGTTATTAGATTCACCCATTACTTTACTGATCCAGGGATAATGCTGCATGCTAACCAGTTGTTTCACACTTTCGATAACTTCAGCTATTTTACAGATTTTGATATCTACACGATTATCTTTGTCATAGAAATGAGTTAAATCATGGCCTGATTGCTCTGCTTCGTCTCGGCTATTGACCTCCTGAAATTTCAACCGCGGGTATTGATAGATAACCTGATGGATAAATCTTTTAAGAAAGTCTTTATGACTTTCGTCCTGTGCCTGTGTAATATAGAGAGGCTTTCCAATGGTAGCGACTCCCGGGTATTCGGATATCAGACGCTCAAGCAATTCTTGAACACTCAACTTCTCTTCTATGTCACCTTGGTGAAGTTTGATATGACTCAGCTGTCTTGTGACCAGCCTAACCAGTCCTAACCTGCTGGGAACGGCTTGATCATAATCTGGAGGAGGGGATTTATCAGCAGGATCAACATTTGGTGAACCAGTTGGTGTGACGTTCATTTTTTCTTCCTGTTATCGGGGTCGCAATACACAAAAGTTAAGGGCTGCAATTATGGCTATTGCCTGGCGCATATTACAAAAATTGCCAAGCGTGATTTCTGACCATTCTGACAAAAAATAGTTCAAAACCTTAAAGTGATATATCGCAAAAAAGTTGGAGATAGCGGGGGGATGTCACTATCATCATTCCGTAAAGGCGGGGCGAATAATATGCCAATGTTACATGGCACAACTCATGCTCCTGATATTAAGAACGTGAATCAAAATCCATAACGCTGCTATTTCAGGAGAGGCATTTTGCAATAGCAGGTTCCGGTTTGCATCTTCCGAAGCTTTCTTTATAGTCGACCCAATCGTTGGGTGAAACCTGCTCTTATCTATGACTTCTGCTTGATAGATCGAATGAATATACCCATTTCCCTTTTGGGGTTAGGGTCAGTAGATCTACAGATTATCAACATACCTTTCTGGAGGCTGTCTTCATTGCGAAAAAAGAACAGCGGAGAGTAGCTGGTACGGGCATTTGCCTTTTTCAGTCGTTTCATCACCCTCTTATGCGATAAATCCACCACGTCAGCTGATCCGGCTGAAATGAATAAATCACCGTTAAGCAGACCGGAATATTCGCCCCATTTGTGTTGATCTTTTCTTAAATGATCGATCCAGGGATATTTGTACATACTGGCCAGTATTTTCACACTTTCGATGACTTCAGATATTTTACAGATTTTGATATCTACATGATTAACTGTGTCATAGAAATGAGTTAGATTATGGCTTGATTGCTCTGCCTCATCTCGGCTATTGACCTCCTGAAATTTCAACAGCGGGTATTGAGTGATAACCTCCAAGATAAATCTTTTAAGAAAGTGCTTATCACTTTCGCCCGGTGCTCGTGTAATACAGGGCGGCTCTTCAATGGTGGCGGCTCCAGGGTATTCGGATATCAGACGCTCATACAATGCTTTAACACTCTGCTTCTCTGCTTGGTCACCATGGTGAAGTTTGATAAAACTCAGTTTTTCCATGACCAGACTTACCAGGCCTGACTTACTGAGAACGGCTTGAGCATCAGCTGGAGGGCCGGGATTAAGGGCAGTATCAAGTTGTAATGAACCTGCTGGTGGGACATTCATTTTTTCTTCCTGTTATCGGGATGCACAATACACAAAAGTTAAGGGCTGCCATCATGGTTATTAAATGACGCATATTGCAAAAATTGCCATGTGTAATTTTTGACCATTATGACAAAAAATAGTTCAATACCTTAAAGTGATATATCGCGAAAATTTTTTAGATAACGGGTTATATCACTATCATACACCCGTAAATATGGTCGAATAATATGCCAATGTTACATGGCACAACTCATGCTCCTGATATTAAGAACGTGAATCAGAACACCATAACGCTGCTATTACAGGAGAGGCATTTTGCAAAGCTATCCCCCTATCTTTGCGTCATTTCATCAATCGCTATCCAGGCTTCTTCACATCCCTTATGGTGATCAATCGGATGACCTCGCCAGTATCATCGTCCGCCGGGTTGAGTACTTTCTGCACAACCATGAACCGAAAAGTTTTGACGCCTGGTCAGAGCAGGATATCTATCTGATCACTTATGGCGACAGCCTCACAGAGCATGGGAAACCACCACTGAAAGTACTCAGTGAATTCCTTGGCAGGCACATCCGGCAGCTGATCTCCACCGTGCATATACTGCCTTATTTCCCCTACAGTTCTGATGATGGATTCTCCATCATTGATTATCTGCAGGTTAACCCTGCTCTTGGTGACTGGAATAACGTCAGGGCCATCGCTGAGCGCTATCGGTTAATGACCGACCTGGTTATCAACCACGTATCCCGGGAAAGCCTGTGGTTTGCGGATTTTGTCAGCGGCATCCAGCCTGGGCGGGACTACTTTATTGAGGAAGATCCATCCACAGATCTCACCATGGTCACCCGCCCCAGAAACTCCCCCCTGCTGGTTCCCACCCAGACACGCCGGGGAACCCGCCACGTCTGGGCCACCTTCAGTGAGGACCAGATCGACCTTAACTTCAAAAACCCGGATGTACTGATAAAAATGGTCGATATTGTGCTTTTCTATCTTGCCCGGGGTACCAGCGTAGTGCGTCTTGATGCCATAGCTTTCCTATGGAAGAAGCTCAATACAGCCTGCGTACATCTGCCGGAAACCCACGCCATGGTCAAAGTAATGCGGCTGATTATTGAACAGGTTCGCCCCGGTGCATTACTGATAACCGAAACCAATGTACCTGACCCGGAAAACTTCAGCTATTTCGCCCGGGGCGATGAGGCGCATTTGGTGTACCAGTTTGCACTGCCGCCACTGATACTCCATGCACTAAACCGGGGCACAGAAAAATACCTGGCGCACTGGGCAAGGGCATTACCGGAATACCCTGAGGGTTGCACAACACTGAATTTCACCGCCTCCCATGATGGCATTGGGCTGCGACCGCTTGAAGGGCTCGTCCCCGACAGTGAAGTCGCCGAACTGGTGGACAGCATGCACCGTTTTGGCGGGTTCGTCAGCATGCGCACACTACAGGATCAAAGCGAAAAACCTTATGAGATCAATATCTCTCTATTTGACGCCATGAAAGGCACACGCCGTGGCGAGGATCACTGGCAGGCACAACGCTTTCTCTGCTCACAAATCATTATGCTCGGCATGAAAGGTATTCCGGCCATCTATATTCATAGCCTGCTGGCGACTCCGAACGATATTGTCGGCGTTGAACGATCTGGCCGCACCCGATCCATCAATCGCCGTAAATGGGATATTGAAGAGCTGCGCACAGAACTGGAAAACCCCGTCTCAATGCAGAGCATGGTCTTTAAAACCCTGAAAACCATTATTGGAATTCGCCGAAAAGAGCGCTGTTTTCACCCGGACTGCCCTCAGCAAATCATTGATATCGCACCGGGCATTCTGGCCTTTTCCAGGACTGAGCCCAAAACGGACAGAAGCCTGGTTGCCATTCATAATCTGACGGCAACTCATTTGGACATAAATGCAAAAAAATACCAAGGCCGTCTTGACCTGCTTAGCGGCAAGACCTTTACCTCTGAACAGTTAAAGCCCTATCAAACCCTATGGCTGGTTTCAGGCACCCGGTGATCTCATGGATCGTTCGGCACAGTGAGCGCGTTATCTGGTCATCGCGCCCGGCACGCCCGGGCACATCAGTTTCCTGGTAACGCAGCATATGGCTCAACTTCAGTAGAGGCCAAAGCCACTGATAAACCAGTAGTTAATAAGCTAGCCCGGATATTTCATAAACTGCCCCGAATCTCGCGCCAGACTTTGTCGCTCTAAGGGATTTTGTGAGGGAGCGCCGTACCGGGGAGTACGGTCGACTGAGCAAAACTCCCTTAGAGCGGCAAAGGACAAGCGAGATCGGGAGCACGTTTATGAAATATCCGGGCTAAGGATATCAGACTCTACTTGCCCTATCAGTGGAGTCCAGATCCGAAATTTGAACCCGGGTGTTGAAGACCTCTGATTGACTCGATGACACACTGATTGATCTGCTTGCCAGAGAATTTTCCTGTATTGTGCGGCGACGCTCATCGAGTAAGAAAATAATACTCCCTGCTAAAAAGCCTAGGCTGGCCCCCATGATTGGCTGCGGAGTATCATCCGTGTACGTTGGTATAACCCCATCCCGTTTCCAAAGATAATTAATCAGTGACTCACCACCTATCCCCAGGGCTACACCAGCGGAGATAATGGTTAGCCCCCGCCAGACAGTTTTTGCCTTCTCTGTTCGGTACCAGGGAGTAGCAGTCTGGCGTTCATTGCCAGAACCACTTGCATTGCTTACTCCCTCTGATGTGCCAGAAATATCAATTTGTGCACTGCCGGTGCCGGAAATATGGGTTACGGGGTTCATAATGAACTCTCAAAAATTAGAAATTTATAGTATTAAAAGAAATTTTTTTATTATTGATCACACATTTTGACTTTGGATAATTGAAAAAGTTCACTAATGAACTCAAGGGAGCGGTAAAATCGTACTAACTGAACGTCAATAGCATCACTGCCTGCAGAAAAGCTGGTACGGATGTTAATTTCAATAGCCGCATCATCCGGTTATCCGTGAAGCTGCAGATGGCTTGACCCGGATGTTTCATAAACTGCCCCGAATCTCGCGAAGGACCTTGTCGCTCTATGGGATTTTGTGAGGGGGCGCCGTACCGGGGAGTGTGGTCGACTGAACAAAACTCCCTTAGAGCGGCAAAGGTCAAGCGAGAGCGGGAGCACGTTTATGAAATATCCGGGTTAACCCCAATGGAGGTAAAGCCCCTGATAAACCGGCGCAGTAATTAACGAGCTACAGCAGGCGGACCGTCAGTGTTTACTTCCAGACTCAACGGGACGCAGATCACCAGGGATTTCATCCTTGGCAGTGATGACATTTGGCTGACCTGGTACCATGCTGATCGATCTGTTCTCAATACAAGTATGAATTGCAACATACGCCTCGGTTAAACAGGCCTGGTAAGCCCCTTGAGCAAAACCCACGACTGCTCCACCCAGGAATGGCTGCGATATATTGAACGGGTACAATGGCAAATGCCCATCCCGTTCATCTGCGAAGTAACTCAGTGCCTCACCGCATGCATACAATGCTGTATTCACGGAAACAATGAACAGTCCCCGCCAGAGGGGCTTTGTTGCTATGGTTTTGAAAAAGGCAGTAGCAAGGCTTTCATTGCCAGAGCCACTTACATCGTTTTCCCCCTCTGGACTGACAGTAATAACAGCTTGAGGGTCACGTGTAATAATTTGACCGGTTCCAGTATTGATCATAATGAACTCTCCAATAATTATAAGTTTTTAATATTAAAAAAGATCAATATACTATTGATTAAACTTTTGGACTTTGGGCAATTGAATAAGTTCATCAATAATCATGAGCAAGCAATAAAATCGCACCATCAAAATTTGGACAACACCTGAATAACTCTTTAACAAAAAAAGATCACAGCCAAAAAAACGGAACTATATTCTTTCACCATGGTCAATATACCAGTTGAATAATTTTTTTAACTTTTCAGAGCTTTTAAAATGAACAGAGCTACTGGCAGCATAATATGCTGTGTAATATTTTTTGCTTTTACGACTTTCGACACTGTTTCGGCAAGCAGCTCCTTACGGAGTGACCCGACCCGGTTTGAGCAATACCATGGGCAACAGGTATCTCCCGGTCACTATTACGAACAGACTCCAGGATCTGACGCTGATGCAGTATTCCCACCAGTTATCAGTGTCACTCCGGAAAACAGTGACCAATTGACTATCAACCTTGCCAACAAAACAGAAATCGAGAAGCAGTACATACAGGCCTTTTATTTGAGAGGTGAGCGTGATGGTGACATCCTGCTGAAAACCATTAACGATCTTGGCCGCAGCCTGAGAGACTTAACCACCGTTGCCTCAGAGCTCCAGAAAATTTCTGACGACAGCATCCTTCAACCAATACCCGTCAGGGAATTTCTTGACCATGTGAGAACCTTCACACAGGAATCAAACCTGTTCCTTCAAGACGTTAACAACCTGGAACATTTCCCCACCCTCAGACCAGACATAACTGCAGATCCCGACAGTGAGGTTGATATGCTCCCGCTGGTTCATCAATACCAGTCAACCTTGCGCAGGCTTGATACCCAAATGAGCGAACTTCATTTCAATATCGTCCTGCCCAATGGCGTCCTTCATCAGCAGCTCGGAATCAGTAGCGACCAGCTCAAGTCGATGTCACTGTATACTGCAGAACAGATCGCTGATATGAAACGTAATGCCCTGCAGCTACGGGCCATGCGAACCCAGGATAAGCGAGTCATTGATGAAGGGATCAACCGTTTTACCAAAGATGCCATTGAAACCTTTATAGATACCTTCGGTACGTCAGAGAGATACAGAACCATTTCCGACCGGGAAGGCAGCAAAAGAGCCAAAGAGATGTTGGTCGATGCATTCTGGGCTAGATCTTACATTCGTGCCACCTATGGAATTCAAATTGGGTGCATCCCGGTTGAATATGACAAGCGTATTTTCAATCTGGATTATTACCTGAACGATATGACCGTTGGTGCTGCACCCATTTATGATCAGAATAAGCTCATGCGTTACGCCAATCTCGCTCAGGAAGCAATGTTAACCATTGAAAATTCCGCCAGCAAAAAGTGGTTATCTGTCAGTTCATGGGTTACCTGGTTGGGCGGTAAATCCAATGAGATGGACACCAAATATTTCATTATCGCCCTGATTAAAAAAGATATTGATGAAGAACTGGCCATCAGCCGCTCAGGCGGCCTGAGAAAAGTTCGTGACGGATATCGTCAGCACTACCTCAGTTCAGACATGGCAAGAGCCCTCTACCAGGCAAAAGCAAAGCAGGTTTTCAGCTCATCAGAAGATGACGATGATATTGAGAGCGACGTCATGATGGTTGAGGCTGGCACACTCAAAGGAGCTGTTGCCATGTGCATCAACGCTCTGGAAAACCAGGAAAACCGTCTTGATGAAGCCAGAAAGCTGCAAAGCGTGGTTGATATGCTGACCAGGGACAACGTCTTTTCGGATCGCAGAAAAAGACGACAGCTCTTTTAACCCGGATATTTCATAAACTGCCCCGAATCTCGCGCAGGACTTTGTCGCTCTAAGGGATTTTGTGAGGGAGCGCCGTACCGGGGAGTACGGTCGACTGAACAAAACTCCCTTAGAGCGGCAAAGGACAAGCGAGAGCGGGAGCACGTTTATGAAATATCCGGGTTAAAACATCAATACAAAACAATGAGTATCTGTGACGGGATACTCATTTTCACAACAAATTCATTAAACGTTTTCGCAGGTTGATGTGATGGCTATCAAAAAGCAACTTGTGTATGTGGCTTTGCTGCTCATACTTTTATTTTCAAAGCCATACACCTCTTATGCCGTGCCTTTTCTTATTAATAACCATTGCCTGCAAGTGTCTGCTCCGAGGATAACTGCAAGCCAGTCATGTCCCGGACACGTTATCCCTGCCCATCAAACCCGCAACCTCCACTCTGAAGAGTTAAGATGTTCGGCCAACCACTATACCCATGTTCGCTTACCGGAATCCTTTGACGAAGAAGCATGGCAGGACTTAAAAAATATCAGCCGCCACGATGCGGCAGATATTTTGCGGCAACAGCCGTCACCAGCCTGGAAAGGTGTTATTAACTACCGCACATACCTTCACTGGAATTGGCAGGAGTGCCAGCTCGTCACCGATGCACATCACTGTGGTTCTTACCATGTATGTGAAAAGACATACCTGCCCACCTCGGATGGTGGCATGAAACAAGTCGAACATTGCCATTGGAAGGCAAAAACCTGTTACGCCGATATCACCATGCACGAAAGCCGGTACTGTCAGGATGGTGAGGGAAAAATGGTCTTTGACGTGGAGTTTCTGAAAAAAGATAAAGCCCGCTGGAGCCCTGATTCCCCCGGCTTTATTGACCGTCTTGCCAATGGCTATGATCTGCTACCGGGTGAAGAGGAAGTGGTCACTGTAAGCAATCTGAAAAACATCGCGCGTACCTCACAATCTGCCAGATTAGCGCCAACCCTGTTTATTGAAGACCCTAAAAACGAGTACATCTTCAACGAGCATATCCACAACCCGCAACCGGATAGCCTTTCCTGTCGCTTCAAGGGTGAAGACGAAGTCAGCTTTACCGTAACCACACGAAAAAGAATTGCTTCAGACTCTCCCAACGCTTTTTCGCTTCCCAAAACTTTTGACAACGAGCATATTGACCCACTGGTATGGCAGTCGGTCCCTGGTCTGGATGGCTCAAGGCAAGAGAAAGGCTACCCATTCATCATGAGGGCCCAGGACTTCTCTGCCGCAGCACTCAACGAGGTATCAGAAGATGTCACTGAAAAGCTGAAAAATATCATCGTCAGAGTCCAGCTCTACGAACCATCCATATTTGGCGACAGACTGAAGTCTACTATCTATATCGATGAAGCAAAAGGTATTCAGCAAACATTGAACGCCATTTCCAACGACCAGAAAATTCGACGGTCGACGCTTTGGGAGTTCAAACTGAAAAATGGTGATAACCCTGACAAAAATATTTACCGGAGTTATGTGCCCACACTGTTCTACTATCCCGGAAAAATTTTCCTGTCCAACGAGGCCCTCAGCTACGATGACCAGCTGGCTCCGAACACAATATACACACTGAAGTTAACGGTTTATCAGAAAAACCTGCCTTTCTACCATCAGTCCTGCGAATCCGATCCTGACGCCTGGGATTGCCAGTGGTATACCTTATGGGGGCTCTTCAGTTCCAAGCGCTATGAAGATAATTATTTTTCAAAGAAAAGCCTTGATGTCAGGTTCAGATCAAACCCAAAAGTAGACCAGAGAACCTGGCTATCTTCCTTCTGGCACTTTGTCAGATATGCCCAAATTGCAGTACCGTTGGGGGCTGTGGCTTTATCGGCATCTTACCTGCTTTAGGAGGCTTGCCGGACTTAAACGCAGAAGTCACCCCTCGTTTTGAGCAACAGCTGACGAATATAATATTGTTAATACTTCGCTTGGGGATTCTGGTAAGATAATAAGAATTATCATTTGACTTTCGCATCTTTAAGTGGCCTGACCTGACAATGAATGTAACCATCAAAACCCCTGAAGAAATTGAAAAGATGCGCATCGCTGGCCGTCTGGCCGCTGAAGTGCTGGAAATGATCGAACCCCATGTGCTGCCCGGCGTCTCAACCGGCGAACTGGATAGCCTCTGCCATGATTATATTGTCAATGTGCAGAAGGCAATTCCTGCCCCATTGAACTACGGCGCAGCCCCGGGCAGACCCGGCTTCCCCAAGTCTACCTGCATTTCCATCAACCAGGTCGTTTGTCACGGCATTCCCAGTGACAAAAAATTTCTGAAAAGCGGCGACGTTGTTAATATTGATATCACTGTGATCAAAGATGGCTACCATGGCGATACCAGCAAAATGTTCCTGGTTGGTGACGTTCAACCGTTTAACCAGAGGCTGGTACAGGTGACTCAGGAGTGCCTCTATCTGGGCATTGAGCAAGTGAAACCAGGCAACCGTCTAAGCGATATCGGTCGTGTAATTGCCAGACATGCCCACGGCAATCATTTCTCAGTTGTGGAAGAGTACTGCGGCCATGGCATTGGCAGTGTGTTCCATGAAGACCCACAGGTCATCCACTATGAGGGTTATAACGACAGAAATGACTGTGTCCTGCAAGAGGGCATGACATTTACTATCGAACCAATGATCAATGCTGGCAAGAAAGGAACCAAACTTCTGGGCGATGGCTGGACTGCGGTAACCAGAGATCGACGCCCTTCTGCCCAGTGGGAACACACCATTGCTGTAACCGCTACAGGCTATGAAGTGCTCACCAAACGAAAAGAAGAAAACTTCTAATAATGAGCAATCCGTTTCAGAAAATCCCAACCTCTGTTCAGGATCATCTTTTCAACAAGAGTCAGTTCCGGGCGGACTTAACAATTTCCAAAACCCCGATTCCGGCCTATAAGAAATGCCTCAAGGAAGCCACATCCAAAATGGATCAATGGTTTCTGGATGGTATGAATATAGAGCAGCTGGTATTTGCCAGGGCTTGGTTGATGGATCAGATTCTGCGCCTGGCCTGGGAACATCTGAACTGGAGTGACAGCTGCCCCATTGCCCTACTGGCCGTTGGCGGTTACGGCAGAGGGGAGCTGCACCCCGGATCCGACATTGACATTCTGATACTGCTGGAAAAAGACCATTACGATGAACACCAGGATGCGATCGAACATTTCCTGACCTTACTCTGGGATATCGGATTAAAAGTCGGCTCCAGTGTCCGCTCCCTTGATGAGTGTGCCAGCCAGGCCGCTGACGATCTGACCATCATCACCAACCTGATAGAGTCCCGGGTGATATCCGGTCCGGCATTTCTGCACGAACACCTGTTGGACCTGATTGACACTGAAAATATGTGGCCCAGTCAACGGTATCTTCAGGCAAAATTCGATGAACAACGTAAACGGCACCGTAAATATAATGATACCGAATATGATCTGGAGCCAAATATCAAGGGTTCACCGGGCGGCCTTCGGGATCTGCATATGCTGGGATGGGTGGCCCGTCGCCACTACGGGACTCATGATCCCGCTGAGCTTATGGAGCTTGGATTCCTGAGCAATGTTGAATATCAGCAGCTGCAGAGGTGCCGGGCATTTCTCTGGAAAATCCGCTGGGCACTTCACTCCCTGACCGGGCGGGGAGAAGATCGCCTGCTGTTTGACCACCAGCGAACGCTGGCCAGCCAGTTCGGTTATCACGACCACACAGGCGCTTTGGCGGTAGAGCAGTTTATGCAGAGCTACTTTCGCACGGTCATGATTGTCAGCCAGCTAAAAGACCTGCTGCTGCAACATTTTGACGACGATATCCTCAGCGCTGGCATCGTTCATAAAGTTCATGCCATTAATGAACGTTTCCAGGTATGCAATAACTACATTGAAACCGTGCACGATAGAGTCTTTGCCGAACACCCGCCCGCGATTCTGGAGATGTTTGTGCTGCTCACCCGGGATCAGAAAATCCACGGTCCCACCGCTGAAACCATACGACTGCTGAGAGATTACCGCCACCTGGTAGACGGTACTTTTCGCAAAGACCCAAGATGTACAAGGCTGTTTCTGGAACTCATGCGTGCCCCCTATGCTTTAACAGCGTCGTTAAGAAGGCTGGCCCGCTACGGCATACTGGGTCGCTACCTTCCGGAGTTTGGTCGAATCATAGGGCAGATGCAGTACGATCTTTTCCACACACTCACGGTGGATGCCCACACCCTGTTATTGATAAAGTACCTGCGAAGTTTTTCCTACCAAAAGAGCCACCAGCAGTTTCCTATTGCCTCAAGAATCATCCATAGAATTCCCAAACCGGAATTACTTTATCTGGCAGGCCTTTACCACGATATCGGTAAAGGCCGTGGAGGCGATCACTCCCAGCTCGGTGCCGAGGATGCACAGCAATTCTGTCGTGTTCATGGCCTGAATAAAGAAGATACTGCGCTGATTGTCTGGCTGGTCCAGGAACACCTGACCATGTCCGTCACCGCTCAGAAAAAAGATCTGTCCGACCCGAAAGTGATTCAGGACTTCGCACGGCGTGTCGGTACCCGGGAACGACTGAAGTACCTTTACCTCCTGACAGTAGCGGATATTAATGCCACCAACCCCGGGCTTTGGAATGGCTGGAGAGCCTCTCTGTTACAACAGCTTTTCTCGCAAACCCACCAGCTTTTGAAACGGGGCGTAGATAATCTGCCGGAAATGAATGAGCAGATAGCCAACACCAAACAACGGGCAATGGCTCTGTTAATCGAACAAGGCTTGAAAGAGGAAGACATATCCTACCTCTGGGATCAGTTTAATGATGAGTATTTTCTCCGTCACCAAAGTGATGAAATCAGCTGGCAGACCAAAGGTATTCTCCAGCATGACTCAGAAAAGCCGCTGATCCTGATTCCGGAAATTGCCGATGGTTATGAGCACCAGGGGTCAAGCGTGTTTGTCTATACCCATGACCAGTCCAATCTGTTTGCTGCCACAGTAGCAGCGTTTCATCAGCTGGGACTGGCCATTCAGGATGCCCGTATCATTACCTCCAGAAGTAACTACAGCCTTGATACCTATACCGTGCTTGAAGAAGATGGCTCTGCCATCGGGCCCAATGCCGAACGGATACTGGACATCAAAACGCACCTGCAGAATACCCTGTCTGCGCCGGACACATTCCCGGACCTTATCCGCCGTCGCACACCACGGCAACTGCGCTATTTTAACCGGGAGCCTGCGGTGCTGATCAGCAACCAGATTGAACCCAGGCAAACAGTGCTGGATATTACCGCAACAGACCGCCCCGGACTGCTTACCCTGATCGGCAAAACCTTCGCCAGACTGGATCTGCAGGTACACGGTGCCAAAATTGCCACCTTTGGGGAAAAGGTCGAAGACAGTTTTATCATAGCTGACCATAATGGTAAGGCCATTCGGGAGGCTGCGAGCTGTAGCGAAATATGCAGTGCATTAATCCATGTACTGCGTGAAGCGTCAAGCCATGATGCCATTACACCTTGATAACTGAGTTTCATGATGCATGCGGTTGGGGCACGAGTCGGCTCGCGATCCGACCTGCATTGAGACCGTTTTGCGGGTGTAGCGCCTCCCCGTCATCAGAGCGTTCAGCCCAGTCTCTTTCCTTATACTACCCTGCCAGTTTAGTAGCACCTGGTACATGGTTTCAATGAGTTTGACGTGTACAATCTCCGTTCACCCTGAGCGGAGTCGAAGGGTGCTTGGCACGATCTATCAGAGTCCGGAGTTTCCGCCTTTAGGCCCTATGGGTCCTTCGATGCTTCGACAAGCTCAGCACTCAGGACGAACGGAGTGCGGAGGCACGACAACCCGCCAAACTCATTGAAACCATGTACTAGCACATTCCCACTATCCTAATAGAAGTCAATTATCGTACAATCCCTCTCCTTTTTTGTGACCAAACGGTGCAACCCTCTGAAATCTGAAATGACAATATCCTCCGTTGTTTTTTGAAATATTCAGGGTCTGGTCGTTCAGATAGATAGTTTGGTGGCTGGCACTATAACTTCGAGTCAGCCAATCTATTTCGTTATCAATAAGGCAGTAACTATGATCTTTGCCTATAGTGCTCAGGATAACCAGTTTTCCATTGACCGGGTGTCGCCAGATTTCCCGTCGGCCAAGGGCACTATATGGCTGGAAGCAACAGAGCCGGACAGTGCTGAGCACCAATGGTTAACAACCCACTTCCCGGGCTGCCTGCCCGAAGAAGAAGATCTGGGAGAGATTGAAATTTCCTCCCGCTACTTTGAAACCGAAAGCGGTATACATATTCGCTCCCTGTTTCCCCACAGGTCCGGCCACGAGCTGAGAAATATTAACGTCGCATTCAACCTCAGACCCGATAAACTGATCACCCTTCAGGATGAGCCCACCGGTTTATTCAGGCTGATGCGCAAACACCTTAAAACCCAGCATATCAAGGCAGCAACGCCTCTGGAGGTGATCATTGCGCTGTTTGATGCCAAGGTTGAATACCTTGCTGATACTCTGGAAGAGGTTTACGAGGACCTGGAAGAAGTCAGCCAGAATGCGCTGTCAGAGCAGTATAAAGATGTTGATGAGCAGCTGCGCACTATCACACTTCAGGAGGACCTGAATGGCAAAGTCAGGTTGAATCTGCTGGATACCCAGCGCTCACTTCGTTACCTGATGCGCGCATGCAGCCACATGCTCAATGATGAACAGAAGGACAATATCAGGGATATGCTTCGGGATATTGAATCCCTGACACCACACACCGGCTTCCTGTTCGAGAAAATCAACTTTCTGATGGAGTCCACCATGGGCTACATCAATCTTGAGCAGAACAACATAATCAAGATTTTCTCAGTGGCCGCCGTTATGTTCCTCCCGCCGACACTGATTGCCAGTATTTACGGGATGAATTTCAAAATCATGCCAGAGCTCTCGATTGAGTTCGGCTACCCAATTGCACTCGGACTGATGTTGTTGAGCGCGTTAGCCACCTTTCTGTTTTTTAAACGTAAAGGCTGGTTGTAATACCGATAGCCCCTGAAATACAACCATCAGCGGCTATACTCTTTTCACCTCAAGCCAGAATTTACTGGGGTGATTTCATCATGAGCATTGCCAACACAGTTTACGATTACCTTGCCAGGCAGCATATTCCCTATCAAACCATCCGACATCAACCCAGCAAAAGTTCCGTGCAGAGCGCCATCGCCGCCCGGATTCCATTGCACCAGCTGGCCAAGGCAGTGGTCCTGAAAGATAGTCTTGATCACTACCTGATGGCCATTTTACCTGCGGCCAACCGGGTCAATATTCACCAGGTGAGCCAAATCACCAACTCAAAACTGCAGTTCGCCACAGAACACGAACTTAACTCCAGGTTCAAAGACTGCGAGCCCGGAGCCATTCCACCCTTTGGTGAGCCCTACAATATGGCAGTGCTCTGGGACAACCGGCTGAGCCAAAGCCCGGATGTTTTCCTGGAAGCCGGTGATCATGAAACCCTGATCTGCCTGTTGCAGGAAAGCTTGCAGCAAATCAGCAATGATCAGCCCCATGATGACCTTTGTTCAGCACCACCGGGCAATCATTAAATGATTGCCGTCATGCTTTTCAGGCTCGTCGATTGCCCTGCTACCACTTTCACAGATAGCGTCCATACTGATAGCAGGCAGCTGGTTATCTGTCATCAGAAAGACTATTTAATTAATGTAAAAAAGGAGCAGATCCCGGTAAAACTTCAATAATCGGGAATTCTGGAAGCTGAAAACATGAAACAAAAACTGAGTTTACAGAATATTGTCGGTATGGGGTTTATGGTATTTGCCATGTTTCTCGGGGCAGGAAACCTGATTTTCCCCCCCATGGTGGGACAACTGGCAGGTCAGGATATGTGGTATGCCGCTGCAGGCTTCCTGCTTACCGGCGTCGGCCTGCCACTATTGGGCATTGTTGCCATCGCCAGAGTGGGTGGCGGATTCAACGAAATCAGTGGCGAAATGCCCAGAGCCCTGATCATCGCCCTTGGCTCCTGCATTTACCTGATTATTGGCCCCTTGTATGCCGTTCCAAGGACCGCCCTGGTCTCTTTTGAAGTGGGAATCACACCGTTTCTGGCGGAACCCGGCAAGCTCAGCCAGCTGATATTCAGCCTGATCTTTTTCAGTATCTCCTGGTATCTGTCTATCCGGCCCGGAAAACTGCTGGAGTCGGTAGGCGAACTGATCACTCCGGCGCTGATTGCCCTGCTGGTCATTCTCGGCCTCTCCCCCATTTTTTCACCACTCGGTATTCCCGGGCAGGCCATGGGTACTTATACCGAATCGCCGGTTATCAAGGGATTCCTTGAGGGTTATATGACCATGGATGCCCTCGCAGCACTGATGTTCGGCATTGTCATCATCACCAATCTCAAGTCCCATGGTATTGAAGATAAGTCCAGCCTGTTTCATTACAGTATCATTACCGGCATCATCGCAGCGGCCGGGCTTGCCCTGGTGTACCTCTCTCTTTTCTACCTGGGAGCCACCAGCCGGGAGATAGCCCCCGATCCGGACAACGGCGGGCAAATCCTGACCCTTTATGCCGAGACACTGTTCGGAACCACCGGGATAGCACTGCTCGCGGCTGTGGTCACCCTGGCCTGTCTGACTACGGCCATTGGCTGTATCACCGCCGCCAGTGAGTACTTTGATGAAATGTTCGATAGGGTCAGCTATCGAACCATTGTCACCGTCATCAGCATTGTCTGTGTCTTTTTTGCCAATATGGAGTTAAACGAGATTATTGACCTTTTTATTCCGGTACTTCTGATTCTCTACCCAATCTCCATAACATTGATTTTCCTGGGGCTTATTCGTGACTGGCTGCCCAGGCCCGTCCTGACTTACCGGGCCACACTGGCGGTCATTTTCACCTTCAGCATCATTGATGCACTTCGCATAAAAGATTTTTCAGTGCTACAGCCTTTTTTACAGCCTTTCAGCATGATGCCCGGCTATGAAGCACACCTGGTCTGGCTACTTCCGTCTCTGGCTGTATTAATCATTACCGTTCTAATTGGCTTGATCATCAGACCTGCTTCGAACTGTCAAACGCCATAATAAATCACAACCATTGTTTGTTACCCGGGTAGCCTGGCTATCCGGGCTGGCTTATAGAGCGGCTGCAGAGATATCTCAGAATTTAGTCAAGATTAACAATTGGCAAGCGAAGGCAGATCAAGTAAGCTTCTGCGCTTTTAGTTGCCAATACTTCAGCCACTATCACCGGACTCCTTTAGGCACTACGGTTTTGTTGATGACAGGCAACCGCCATGGCTGCACGCATACAATGCGTGCGCCTTAAATAGTCCCCAAAAAAACGTAGTGCTTGTCACATGTTCCGCAACTTGGCTCTGCCAGCTTTATTCGTTTTAACCATGATTTTAACCGGATGCCAGACAGCTTTTTATAAAGAGCGTCCTGCCAAGGACGATTCTCGTACTACCCAACCCGTTCCAGTTCCGGAGACGTCGGAACACCCCATGGTGCCAGCAAGGCCCGAGGCACAAACAAAGCCTCCTGCCGATACCCATACGATTACCATTCGTGAGCAGACCATCCAGACACCGGCTCACCAGGATGGCCTGCTCGTTCTTGGCATCAACGAAACCGCTACCCTGCCAAACCTGAACCTCAAAATGGAGGCAAAGCTGGATACCGGCGCAGAAAACAGTTCCGTGGATGCCAGAGAGATCCAGTTTTTTGAGCGTGATGGCAAAAAGTGGGTCAGGTTTGAGCTGCATCGTACGTCCATAGGGACTGAGCTGATGGAGTTACCGCTGAAAAGTGTCACCCGGATCAAACGTCCGGGGCTCCCATCGGTGGAGCGCCCAATTGTCATGATGACCATAACCATCGGTGACATTACCCAGTCAGTGCCTGTTTCACTGACTGATCGCAGCAACTATGAGTCACCGCTGCTGATCGGGCGCAGCTTTATGCAGGATCTGGCCGTTATCGACGTCAATCAGAAGCATATTGCCACTAAAACGGTGATCAGCTCCAATAACCGTAAAGCCCTGGTTCCCGTTACCCAGAAATCCTACACCAGGGCTATCATCAAACCGGTCAGCATTAAAGGTCTGGTCACCGTGGGCGCTGTTGAACATATGACGCTGCCTGATGCCGATACGGTCCTCAAAGCCCGAATTGATACCGGTGCCCTGACCTCATCCATAGATGCACGGGATATGGAGTTTTTCGAAAAAGATGGCCAAGACTGGGTTCGCTTCCGATTGGCAAACTCCACAGGAGATCTTATCTCCATGCAGGAGCCGGTCACCCGGTTTGTTCGGATCAAACGCCATGGAGAAGAACCTGAACGACGCCCGGTGATCACGCTGAACGCCAGCATTGGTGACATCCTTGTGCCGACACAATTTACTTTGCGCAGCCGGGAAAACTACGAGTTCCCGGCATTGATCGGTGCCCGTTTCCTTGAGAAACGAGCGCTTGTGGATGTATCCAGAGAATACACATCGGATACCAAACAGCCCTGAGCGGAAAAACAGCCCTGAGCGGAAAAACAGCCCTGAGCGGAAAAAAAGCCCTGAGCGGCATACAGCCTGGTACACCTTTTCAAAGAGTGTGTGTACCATCTCCGTTCACCCTGAGCGGAGTCGAAGGGTGCTTGGCACGATCTATCAGAGTCCGGAGTTTCCGCCTTTAGGCCCTATGGGTCCTTCGA
>NZ_JBLYZG010000043.1:0-46836 GCF_049310245.1 Endozoicomonas sp. ALB115
GGGCCTCCGGTTAGCTGTCTATGGTTTGGTATCTGAAAGATAGCTAAGCAGTCCGGAGGCTCCTTGTCTTTTTTACGTCGAATTCACGTTACCTTACTTCCGGGCCGTAACGCCGGAAATGGAGCTGGGTAAATTGCCGCTTGGCTCCCGTCCCGCCAAGAGGAAACCCAATGGTGGCGTGGAAAGTCTGCGGGCTATTCCATGGATTTTTGCCTGGACACAGATTCGCCTGATGCTGCCAACCTGGCTGGGCTGTGGCGGAGCGCTGGAGAATGCGGTCAACAATGGCAACCGGGATGTGCTGGAAGCAATGATGACCGACTGGCCGTTCTTTAAGGCACGTCTGGAAATGCTGGAGATGGTCTTCACCAAGACCGATGCCCAGCTGGCCCGGTATTATGAAGATCAGCTGGTGCCTGATCATCTGCGCTACCTGGGCGAAAAACTCAGACGTATGCTGTCGTCTGCCATCGAAGTGCTGCTGGATCTTAAAGAGGGGGATGAGCTGATGTCATCACACCCGCAGAACAAAGAAGCCATTGGCCTGCGTAACCCTTACACGGATCCTCTGAACTTCCTTCAGGCTGAGTTGCTGCAGCGGGTTCGCTCCCATGAAAAGGTGGCGGGAGAGGATGCGGAAGTGGGCGAGGAGCTGGAACAGGCATTGATGATCACCATTGCCGGTATTGCGGCAGGTATGCGGAATACTGGCTAATTGAGAGTGTGCCGCAGTCATATTAAGGAATTGTCTCGGAATAAATACCGCCTTTGACTGAGGACTTGTTAAGGTCGCTAGTACATGGTTTCAATGAATTTGACGAGTTGTCGTGCCTCCGCACTCCGTTCGTCCTGAGGCTGTCGAAGGACCCATAGGGCCTAAAGGCGGAAACTCCGGACTCTGATAGATCGTGCCAAGCACCCTTCGACTCCGCTCAGGGTGAACGGAGATTGTACACGTCAAACTCATTTAAACCATGTACTAGCCGCTAACTACAAAAGCACAGGCGGCCTGTCTCTTGCGGGCAGCGCTTACTGAAATCTCGAAGTTATTTCAGGACTGTTCCTTAGCGGCAGCTGGGTCGTTATCGTGGTAGCAGGCGTCATGGTTAAACTCACCGTGCCGCCTTTTTTTGTTGCTGCTGGTCGTTCGGCTTCATCCGATAGACGACCCTTCCGTCATATTCATCAGACACCACCTTTAGTCCTCGTTCATTCAGTATCCGGGCACCGGCGCAGTCCGGCTGCCGAAATATTTTTTCAAGCTCGGACTGCGGCGGCGTACCGATTGCGGGCAGGATACCCTTCTGTTGTAACCGCTCAATCTCTGATTGCATGCCGTGGCGGGTGGCAGGTGATAGCAAGGACATTGTGTGGTTCAGTTCATCCGCTGCCACGATAATTTTTTCTGTCAGGGTCATATTTTCAGGTAATTCAATCTGTCTCAGTTCCTGCTCATTGTGCAGCTTTCGGTAGGCACCGGCTGAGCCGGTTTTCGGGTCCCAGCAATCGGGGAGAGGCAGGTTGTCCGAGCGTTTGGGGTGATCGGTCAGGCAGGGTTTGATGCCCGCTTTCGCTGCCATCACCAGCCGAACCAGATCATCCAGGCTGTCGCGCATGCACTGCTGCGGATCAGATGCCTGTTCAATCATCAATCGCCGTTTGGTGTTATCCACCGGCAATCGGTATTTCGTGGTGAACGGGTTGGCGTCTTTGTGGTGCCAGCCCCCGGTAATGCAGGCCAGATGCCTGAAGCTCACCAGTGCTGCCCGGATCAGCCGGGTAAACTCTGGTTTATTGACCACGCGCAGTAGCTCAATGGCTTCCGGGTTAAAGTAGCGGTTCTCTCCGGGCTCTGCAAAACCCGGCGTCAGTCGGATCGCGGGAAAATCCTCCCGGCAGGGGATGACCCGGACGATATCGACGATATCACCAAAGCGCAGCACCTGACGAAGCAGTAATTCGTCTGCGGAGCATTGCTGGTCACTGGTGAAAGGAGCCCTGACCGGCTGCATCTGGTTGCTGTTTTTATTTTTCAGGGCACTGGATACTAACCCGATCAGTTCATCCGGGTAGTGATGCAAACTCTGCATATCACGCTGGAACAGTTCAGCGGTACGACGCTCTTCCACATCTTTATGCTCATCTTCAGCAACTGCGTCGTGGTATAGCTCGGCAATGGGCAGTAATTCCTGCAGCAGGGGCTGGTTTTTCAGCAGTTCCTTAAATGGCGCATGAATGTCAGGCAATACCTCCACAAGAAACTCGGTCGCCAGCTGGGTTCGCAGGGCGTGATCCAGGCCGTGAACTTTGCGGGAGCGGGGTTTGCCCCCTTCCAGTATGACTTTTGCTACGGTGGGATGGAGGTTCTGGTAATAATGCCAACCCGCTACCCGGGTGATGGCAGGATAGTGGTCAATACGGTCAAGCTCACTTTGCACAAAGTTCGGTGGGGCGGTCAGAAATTTGTCGAGCCATTCGCTCTGGCCGGTTTCCTTATCAGGCAACCGGATAACGCAGAAATTATTTACCTTGGGTTCTTGGTGAAAAATCTTTAAGCAGCTGAATAATGGATTGTTTGACAGTGGGATAGTGGTCATGTAGCGAAAATGCTCGATTAACTGCTCATCGTTAAACCGCTGCGGCGATAAGCCATTTTGCAGGTAATCCAGCAATTTTTGCCCGTCAGCATTTTTGTTCAGATAAAACTGGTGGTATATTTTTTCGCCGATCAGTTCCCGGCACAGATTTTCAACCCAGTCGGCTCCGGTGGATACCGATTGACGGGCCAAAACTTTTTTCAGATTGTCTATAAACGTAGCCAGAGTATTCGGGATTCCCTCAGGGGGTGCCATTTGCCCCGGCTTTACCTCTGTATAGAAGCGTTCCGTATAAACCATCTTGTTGCAGCTAATCTGCCACAGGATCTCGTGGCGGATAATCCTGAATTCATCCCGGGTCAACAAACTCTCCTGGCAGAAATACCTGGCTGCCAGTAACAGCCATAGGCTACCGGTCACGTTAGAAAGATGCTTTTTTTGAAAGTCGACCCTGGTTCCATGGACAATCAGAAGACAGACGACTAATGGGTTACGATTGGAGTAATGATCACAATGACCTTGCAACAATATTGGGACAAATAACCTGTTAAGCAATGCCTTCCTGCAAGTCTGCGCTTGCTTGCCAAGCTTCGATTTTGTCTCCTGCCAACGATCTCCGTATAAATCCATATCCAGGAAAATGCAGTTTCCCCGGTCTTTGAAGTCTCTTAAATCACTTGCAGGGAAAAAGGACGTACTAATCAATTTTTCCAATAACTGCACAGGTAGATTGACATTAAGTAACCGGGCATTTTCTATCGCTTCCAGTAATTCGGGTAAGCTACATAATATGTCCCCGGTAGATAATATTTTTATCAGGTCCAGATTTTTTTCTGCCTCTGCTACGGGTTTGATACTTTCCGGAATATTGATCAGTAGCTGCAAAAAACGATCAACACCGGACTGCACCAGCACCTTGAACAGCGTGATAGCCTGCCCCATGGTTTGAGCATATTTCGAGAATGTTCTGGCGTTTGCCGAAATCGCCTCTATTTCATGGCGCTGCAGTTTGAGCGGCGGGAATAGCACACCCCGCTCGCTATCGTATACCGACAGCCGTAAAGGTTGGCGAAATTCCCCAGCGGCACTGGCGTCATCTCCCAGTTCCAGCAGTAAAATGTTTTGCATCATATCTGCGACCCGGTCAAACGCAGCTTCCCGGTTAAAGTCGAGAAGATATCCGCAGTGCATCAGACCCAGATTAATGCGGCAAATAATTTCCGGGTAGGTTTTTTCGATGTTTTGCCTGCTGGATAACTGATGCAGCAGGTAACCTGTGCTGTCAATACGCCCGGAGGTTTTGGTATCAGGGAAGATGGTTTTGCTCTGCCAATATTTTTCTTCCATCTTGATGTTCAGCGTTACGTAATCCGTGATTTTTTTTATCGGTTTGGAATGTGTTTTGTTCGGCTGAAAATCTCCTTGAGCATCGGTAAAGGCATCATGTTTATAGGCCCATGCCAGCTCAACCTCATTCCTCTCTATTGGTCCCAACATGGTCACTACCCATGATTCCCCACTGAATACCTGCTCTTCACCATGTTTAGTTAAGGGGTTGTTGCATTGGGGACTTAACCGGGTAACCGGCTTTGTTTCCCAGCCGAGCCATTTGCCCTTGCGTGCATCAACAGCCCGAACCATTAATCTGCCATCCTTGAATAAGCTGACAATATCATCTGCCGGGCGAGAACCGGGCGCAGGAGTCTGATTAACTGAAGATATAGTCATAAGGTGATTATTAATTTCTGTTTATTCATTATTGTTGGATTTAATAACTATCAAATAGTTCCTCTATTCCTTTTTCAGCCTGTCCCATCGGTACATTTGGCGAAGTGTGCTTCCTGAACCTAGAAGCCTGTCCGAGATTAGAATGCCCTACGCGGCAACTGCTCCTGCGTTGCTCTAGCTCCTGCATCCATGCAGTCGTGCGGTGGCAGCAAATTGGTCTAAAAATTCCGTTTTGTTCGGCAAATAGCCCCGCTATTCACCTCACAAAACGGAATTTTTATCCTCAATTTTCTGCCATCCTCGCTACGGGGTCGCCTAGACGGGCGCTATTCTCGGACTAAGCCTCCTAGTCCGGAGCTGTTATGTCGCAATTTAATATCCTTAATCTACCCAAACCTTTTTACCTGATCTTTTTTATCAAGTTATGGGGGCGCTTTGGTTACGGCCTTCAGGCTCTGTTATTACTGTACCAGGTGCGTCAGCTGGGAATGGAGGATGACCACGCATTTATTACCTTTGGTGCTTTCAGTGCCTGTGGTGAAAATGAGCTAATCTGTGAGGGTTGGTATTTATTGTGAGGTGAGTGCTTATGCCGTTTGTCTCTGTGAAAACGGTCAAGGGGCTGTTTAATGAAATCCAGAAGCAGGAAGTGATGGATGGAATCTCTAAACTGCTGGTGGAGGTTGCAGCAGGTGGTGAAGATCGTTTTCAGCAGGCGGTCTGGGTGGTCATTGAAGAGGAGGAGCCCGGAAACTGGAGTCTTGGGGGGAATAGCCCGGAGCTGGAGGCATCAAGACAAAAGCGGGGAACCGGCAAGCCCTGACGCCAGAAACGATAATTTCATAAGGTTGGTTACTTATTGGTTCCCTTGGTAATTACCCTGCTATAAGATGCGAAAAATAAAAGACAATAAGCATGTGATGGAGTGATTGTGCCGGAAGTCGTGATCAGTGGTACCGGGTTATATACCCCACCGGGGGCCATCAGTAATGATGAGCTGGTCAATGCATTCAATGCCTGGGTCGACCAGCAGAATGAAAACAACAAAGAGGCCATAGCCGCCGGTGAATTGGAACCGCTGGCCCGAAGCAGTAGTGAGTTTATTGAAAAAGCCTCCGGAATTGTTAGCCGCTACGTGGTTAACCGGGAAGGTGTTCTTGATCCGCAGAGAATGGTTCCACGAATTCCCGAGCGTGGCAATGAGGATATCTCTGTCCAGTGCGAAATGGCACTCCATGCTGCCAGAGGGGCTCTTGCCCAGGCCCGGGTAGAGCCATCCGGCGTGGATATGATTATTGTCGCCTGTTCCAATATGCAGCGCCCTTACCCGGCCATTGCCGTTGAGATCCAGCAGTTTCTCGGTGGCGGTGGTTATGGTTATGACATGAATGTCGCCTGTTCTTCGGCTACCTTTGGTATCCAGGCTGGCGTCGACGCTATTCGCAGCGGGTCTGCAAAACGGGTATTGATGGTGAACCCGGAAATTTGTTCAGGTCATCTGAACTTCCGTGACCGGGACAGTCACTTTATTTTTGGTGATGCCTGTACTGCCGTATTGCTGGAGAGTGAAGACATTGCCAGGCGGAAAGATGGCTACCGGGTACTCGGTTGTCACCTGTGGACTCAGTTCTCCAATAATATCCGTAACAACTTTGGCTTTCTGAATCGTGCGGATGAAACCGGTGTCGGCAAGCCCGACAAACTGTTTGTCCAAAATGGCCGGAAAGTCTTTAAAGAAGTTTGCCCCCAGGTGGTGAAGCATATTTCTGATCACCTTGAGTCTCTTGCACTGACCCCCGGTGATTTGAGCCGTCTATGGCTGCATCAGGCAAACTTGAATATGAACCAACTGGTGGCGCGCAAGCTGCTGGGCCGTGAGCCGAAGCCCCGGGAAGCGCCGGTGATTCTTAATGAGTACGCTAATACCAGTTCAGCCGGTTCGATCATTGCCTTTCATAAACACTCGCTGGATCTGACATCGGGGGATAAAGGTGTCATTTGCTCTTTCGGGGCAGGTTACTCCATCGGTAGTGTGGTGGTTGAAAAGCAGTAATTTTCATATTGGTTCCTGGGACATGGTTACAATGAGTTTGACGGGCTGTCGTGCCTCCGTACTCCGTTCGTCCTGAGCTTGTCGAAGGACCCATAGGGCCTAAAGGCGGAAACTCCGGACTTTGATAGATCGTGCCAAGCACCCTTCGACTCCGCTCAGGGTGAACGGAGATTTTACACGTCAAACTCACTTCAACCATGTACCAGGCCCAGGTGATAAGTCCAAACTTGTCACCGGGCTTCCGGCTGTATATGCTTGTCCGCTTTTTATTGAATACGTCAATAAATTTGTCACATTCCAAGCCAGACGATGTCTCTATAATACGATCTCTTGCCGCAGAGAACGGATGGCTGGCAACAGGAGCTTTTCATGCGCGTTATTCTGCTGGGTGCACCGGGCGCCGGTAAAGGGACTCAGGCTCAATTTATCATGGAAGAGTATGGTATTCCCCAGATCTCTACCGGGGATATGCTGCGGGCTGCGATCAAGAACGGCACTGAGCTGGGCAACAGGGTCAAGGCCGTCATGGATTCCGGGGCGCTGGTTTCTGACGACATCATCATTGCCCTGGTCAAAGAGCGTATTGCTGAGAGTGATTGCGCCAACGGTTTCCTGTTTGATGGCTTCCCACGCACCATTCCCCAGGCAGAAGCCCTGCGTGATGCCGGTGTTGCCATTGACCACGTTGTGGAAATCGCGGTTGATGATGAAGAAATCGTCAAGCGCATGAGTGGCCGTCGCGTGCACCCGGAAAGTGGTCGTACTTATCATGTGGTCTTTAATCCACCCAGAGAAGAGGGTAAGGATGATGTGACCGGTGAAGCCCTGGTGCAGCGCGCAGACGATGAAGAAGAGACGGTACGCAAGCGTCTGGGGGTCTACCATGATCAGACTGCGCCATTGGTTGAGTTCTATCAGCAAGTGGGTGGCGATACCCGTTACAGCCGCATTGAAGGTGTCGGTTCTGTTGATGAAATCAAACAGCAGGTGCTGGACGCGCTGAAGCCTGTTCTCGCCTGAGTGAGATAGTTGCCTGATGTTGTTGCCCGGGCAATAACTGTTGATCAAAACAAAAGTCGGGGGTGTGAGAAAGCGCCACCGGCTTTTTTGTAATGACTGAAAATACGGTTGTAATGAACTGCCGGTCTTATCAAAATAGTCGGCTGGCCATGTTGCTGACGCTCACCAAAACAGTAAAGACTCCCCATGAAACTGCTTGCTCTTGATACCGCAACGGAAGCCTGTTCTGTTGCCCTTAACCTTGATGGCGAAGTGATTGAACGATTTGAGCTGACTCCCCGCCGACACAGCCGTGATCTGCTGCCAATGGTTGAAGACGTTCTGGCTCAGGCCGGCTTAAGCCTTAAGCAGCTGGATGCCCTGGCCTTTGGCCGGGGGCCTGGGGCATTTACCGGCCTCAGGGTGGCGACCGCCATGGTTCAGGGGTTGGCGTTTGCGGTTGATCTGCCGGTGGTTCCGGTCTCGACGCTGGCTGCTCTGGCTCAGCAGGGGCTCAGGGAGCACAAGGCAGCAAAAGTGTTGAGTGCCATTGATGCCAGAATGGATGAGGTATACTGGGGTGCGTTTTCCGAGTCGGATGGCTTAATGGTGCCGGTTGCTGCGGAAATAGTGACCCTGCCAGAAAACGTTGTAGTACCGGTTATGGATGGGTACTGGTTCGGGATGGGCACTGGCTGGGCATTCAGACATCGACTGTCGGCCACCGTGGTTGATTGTCAGATTGAAGCCTGGCCCAGGGCCCATGATATAGCCCTGCTGGCTGCTGCCGACTTTAAACGGGGTAAAGGGCTGCCTGCGGAGCAGGCCATGCCGGTTTACCTTCGGGATAAGGTAGCTCTGAAAAAATCAGAACGTTAAGACAAGGACGGATCGTTATGGACACTCTACAGACCATTATCCTGGCGCTGATCCAGGGCATTACCGAATTTCTTCCAATCTCCAGCTCGGGTCACCTGATTTTGCCCGCCCAGCTGCTTGGCTGGACGGACCAGGGGCTGGCATTTGATGTCGCTGTGCACATTGGTACGCTGGCTGCCGTCATTGCCTATTTCTGGAAAGACCTCTTTGCCATTGCCCGTGACTGGCTGGGCTCTCTGGTGGGGAAGGGCGCTACCGTTAACAGCCGTCTTGGCTGGTATCTGATTTTTGCCACATTGCCCGCCGTGGTATTTGGTCTGGTCCTGAAAAAAATGGGTCTGGATGAGGCGATGCGGACCGTTGCGGTTATTGCCGGTACCACCCTGATTTTTGGTGCCCTGCTGGGTTGGGCAGATCTGCAAGGCAAACGTATTCAACCCCTGGAGCAGATGTCTTTCAGGCAGGCGATGCTGATTGGCCTTGCCCAGGCACTGGCGCTGATCCCGGGCACATCCCGTTCTGGTATTACCATGACGGCCGCGTTAATGATGGGCTTTACCCGTGATGCGGCTGCCCGATTCTCGTTCCTGCTGTCCATTCCTGTGATTCTGGGGGCGGGTAGCCTGTTGATGCTGGATCTGGCAGAAAGCACGGTGCCGGTGGACTGGCCGACACTGTCCCTTGGAACCCTGGTGTCGGCTGTCAGTGCCTGGCTCTGTGTGCATTTCTTCCTGGCATTTATCAACCGTATCGGGCTTATGCCATTTGTTATCTATCGGATGGTTCTGGGTGTGGTGCTGCTTGGGTTTGTATTCTTCTAGAAGGGAATAATGATCGGCTGAGAACCAGCCGATCATTTAACTGCCGGTTTCAGACACCTTTGATTCTATCGTAAGTCTTGTAGAGAATCGCTTCTTCCTTGGTGATTCGCTTGCTCAATGCCTTGATGATGTTGTTGCAGTCCTGCTGAAAGTTTTCGTTGGTATTATCACCATTTTCATACAGGGCGAAAAAAACCATCACGTCGGCAGAAATCTTATCCATATCCAGCGCATAGTCAGTCAGGGTAGACTTCAGGCTGTCATCGTTCTCAGCGGCTTCCCGCAATACCGGATACAGGTACTTATCTTCTTTGTTTAAGTGGGCCAGCAGCATTTTTTTTGCGGAAAGTATCAAATTTCGACCTTGCTGGTTGTCAACACCCACTTCACGTGCTTGTAAAAGCAGGTCACTGATTTGCACGTGTTCACTTTTGAATTCCCGGATTAACTGAGACATTTGTGTTCACTCCCTGAACATAACGGTTTCTAATATTTTAGGGCGATATTACTACATTCGTCTCAAACCGTTAATTATTAACCGTTTTGAGTGGCTGGCCCACCTTCAGGCTCTGCTTCGACCTCTATTGCCCGGGCAGCCCACTGGCCATTGATAAACAAAGGCATTGTTTATTTTTTGTCTTTTTGGGCAGTTTTTACCCTGCAAAATCCCCCTTTGTGTCAAAAATCCTCTGCTATTCTTGTTTGGTGTGAAAAATCATTGGGGCTCAAATGAGTACGATCTTTTTAGAAATTACGACCTTCATTTGGGAATATTTACTGATCTATCTGCTGCTGAGTGCTGGTGTTTACTTCACTGTCAGAAGCCGATTTGTCCAGTTTCGTTATTTTTTTCACGCATGGAAGCTGACGCTGGGGTCTCGAAAGACATCAGGTAATGAAATCTCTTCTTTTCAGGCCCTTTGTACCAGCCTGGCTGCACACGTGGGTACTGGTAACCTGGCCGGGGTTGCCATTGCTATCTTTATCGGTGGCCCCGGTGCGGTGTTCTGGATGTGGATCGTTGCCCTGCTGGGAATGGCCTCCAGTTTTGTAGAGAACACGCTGGCGCAGCTCTATAAAACCAACAATAAAGATGGAACTTTTCGTGGTGGCCCTGCTTACTATATAGAGAAGGCACTTGGCCTGCGCTGGCTGGGTATTTTATTTTCAGTTCTCTTGTTAACGACCTTCGGGTTTGTCTTCAATGCGGTCCATGCTAACTCGGTATCCCAGGCGGTTTCCGGTCATATGGCGATAAGTCCGGTATTGGTCGGCCTGGTCATTGCCGGTGTGACCGCTGTGATTATTTTCAGAGGGATCCACTCGATTGTTCATTTTGCAGAGTTAGTGGTTCCGGTAATGGCAATGGCTTATCTGCTGATTGCTTTTGGTGTTGTCGCTTTTCATTTGAATGAAATGCCTGCCGTTATCACGTTGATTTTTGACAGTGCATTTGGTCTGCATTCAGCCGCAGGTGGTGCTATTGGTTATTCCGTAGCACAGGCCATGATGCAAGGAATCAAGCGAGGCCTGTTTTCCAATGAGGCTGGTATGGGCAGTGGTCCCAATGCTGCTGCAACTGCGACACCCAAACCAAACCATCCGGCGGCTCAGGGCATTGTGTCGATGATCAGCGTGTTTATCGATACCATTGTGATCTGTACAGCGACCGCAGCCATTGTGCTGCTATCCGACCAGCTGGGATCAGGCGGTACCTTCAATGGTATCCAGCTGACTCAGGCTGCGCTCGCTGGTATTGTCGGTGGCTGGGGGCAGTGGTTTATTTCCATTGCTGTCATCTTTTTTGGTTTTACATCGGTGATTGCCAATTATTACTATGGTGAGTCAAATCTTCTGTTTATCCGTAACAGTCCCCGTTTATTGCAGGTTTATCGATCTGTTGTCGTATTTCTGGTCTTTCTTGGTTCAATCGCATCCCTCGAGATGGTATGGATGGTTGCTGACCTTGCCATGGGGCTGATGGCACTGATTAATCTTGTGATCATCCTGTTGCTCAGTGGCCCGGTTATGCGGGTATTGAGGGATTACGATTTACAGTCAGGATCCGGCCGATCCCCTGAGTTTAACCGCATTCGTTTTCCTTTTCTGGATCGAACGATTGATAAGGATGTCTGGGTTCATAAACCTGAATCTGAGGACTCACTCGAACGCATTGGTAATGCCAATTTTCAGGAGACGAAGTCCTGTTAGCAAAAGTTGAAACGTTGATGTTGGTTGATCTTTATCAGGTATTGCTTATTTGAGGAATGTTGTTGACAAGGTAGTCTTTTACATTGCCTCGTGTTATCTGAAATTAAACAATGAAAGATTATTATCAATAGTGTCATTTAATTGATAATTGGTGTGTTCATTATTTGTTTCCTGATGAAAAAGCCTGTTTTGTAGTTTGCTATTTTGAAATGGTGGGGCTTCCTGATTGTTTAAGAAATGTTTTATTTTACCGTAAGGGTATTCTAAATTTTTGTTCAGGCTTTCAATTGCATCAGTTGTTATTTGTACGTGTTGGTGATCGTTTTATGCGTATTTTTGTGGTTTGTTATTTGGCCTGAATTGGACATAGGATGTGTTGTTGTTAAAGGGTTCCAGGAAGTTTTTAAAGGATTTCCATTGTTTGATTGGTAGGTGTTTATACTTATCATTCAAGGTTTATTCCCTAATGTTATAAATCTTAATTTGAAATAAAAATCGAGAATACACAATGCGCCGGAAATTTTATGAATAACTTAATAGACTCCATCAATGGTCTGCTTTGGGGCAGCATTCTTATGTACCTGCTTATGGGGGCAGGTCTGCTTTTCACGGTAAAAACCCGCTTTGTTCAAATTCGTCGGTTTACTCTGGCAATGAAAACCATGCTGGGCAGCCGTGCGACTGATTGTTCTACTCATGTCTCTCCGTTTCAGGCGTTTTGTACAAGTCTTGCTGCACGGATAGGTACTGGCAACATAGCGGGTGTCGCGGTTGCCATCACTATGGGTGGGCCTGGTGCTGTTTTCTGGATGTGGCTGATTGCGGTTCTGGGTATGTCCACCAGTCTTGCCGAGAATATTCTTGCCCAGCTTTATAAGACCAATAACGGTGATGGTACTTATCGAGGTGGCCCGGCTTATTACATTGAGAAAGCCCTTGGGCAGCGCTGGCTGGGTATTATCTTCTCCATCTCCCTGATTATTGCGTTTGGCTTTGCCTTTAACAGTGTGCAGTCTAACTCCATTGCAGCAGCATTCAGTGGCTACGAAATTCCAACGGAAGCTATTGGTATGGGGCTGGCAATGGTGAGTGCCCTGGTCATCTTCGGTGGTATTCGCTCCATTGCCAAAGTGGCAGAGATGGTCGTCCCGATCATGGCTTTTGGCTATCTGGGTGTGGCCCTGGTGGTGGTATTTATGAATATCACAGAGCTGCCGGCGGTCTTCAGCCTGATTATCAAGAGCGCTTTTGGTCTTGATAGTGCTGTCGGTGGTGGAGCGGGTTACGCGGTATCCCAGGCGATGCAGCAGGGCATCAAGCGTGGTTTGTTCTCCAATGAAGCGGGTATGGGTAGTGCCCCTAACGCAGCGGCAACCGCACACTCGAATCATCCTGCCAACCAGGGCATGATGGGGATGCTGGGTGTATTTATGGATACGATCATTGTCTGTACTGCGACCGCTTCTATTATCCTGATGTCCGGCGTAATGGACGGTTCTGGTGTAACAGGTATCGAGTTGACGCAGCTGGCTCTGGAAAGCCAGGTGGGGCCGGTCGGTAAGCACATGGTAGCTGCGGCTATTCTGTTGTTTGCTTTCAGTTCGATCATTGCCAATTACTACTATGGTGAATCAAACCTGCGCTTTATCATGGACAAGAATTGGCTGGTAAACGTTTACCGTATTGCTGTACTGGGTATGGTGATCTGGGGGGCAAGCAGCAGCCTGCCAACAGTGTGGGCTTTTGCTGATGCTTCCATGGGGATCATGGCACTGATTAACCTGACGGCTATTCTGATGCTTTCTGGTATTGTTGTTCAGGTTCTGAAGGACTTCGATGATCAGGTGGCATCCGGTGTGACACCGGTATTCAATCGTCGCAAGTTCCCATTCCTTGATAAAACCATGGACGCAGACGTATGGACCGAGCACAGCTCAGGTCCGGTTGAAAACTCTGAGAAGGCAAAAGTTAAACGCACTGCGGCACCAGACGTTTAATTCTGACTTGGCTGAAATCAGTGAAGGCCACTTTTTCAGTGGCCTTTTTTTATCCTAAGGAGTTGTCTGGAAATAACTTCCCTATTTTCATTGCCTGACTCCGTTCGGACTGAGTGCAAGCTTGTCGAAGTTCGGTGGCACGACCCTTCGATACTTCGACAATTTTAGCACTCAAGGTGAACGGAAATCGGGAACTTATTAAAAGACAATTCCTAAATACCGCCGTTTGACCTTCGTTTGACCTTCAAATGATTATCAGGTTCAAAATTTCAGGATCAAGACTGAACGATCCTGATTGTGGGGGAGACACGGCAAAAGTTGAAAACTGTCGCTTCATAAAATTATGCAAGATGATTGTTGTTCAACTGACTTTTCTTCCACTTCAGTCGAATATAAAAATCGTCTCTTTCAGCCAACCAGCCGCCACGTTCAAAGTCCCTGCCAACCTCATCTGCACAGATCGCCTGGCGATTTAATGGCAGTCCGTTCAGGCAGCATTCCGCTTTGAAACGCACCAGCGCCAGCATTGCTTTCGCTGCCGTATAATCCTTGACCACATCATCCGGTGTGATCTCTTGGCCAGTCAACGGCGGTTGCCTCAGGCAACATGCCGCTTTGAAGTGCGCCATCTCAAGTTTGCCTCTCGCGCTATTCGGAAAAGCACTAAGCACATCGCCCGTTCTGAGCTGTTGGCCTCTGAACGGCATACGCCTCAGGCAACATTGCCCTATGAAGCGCGCTATCTCCAGTTGGCTTCCCGGACTATTCTGGAAAGCCCTGGTCACCATGTGTGGTAAGACCGGATTACCCAATGGCAGGCCTCTTAAGCAACATCCTTGCTTAAAGAACGCTATCTCCAGTTTGCCTTCCGGGCTATCCGGGAAAGTCTCAAGCACCTCTTTCAGTGAGATCCGCCGGCCGTGAGGCGGCGGTTCCCTCAGGTAACACTGTGCCTTGAAGATGGCCATCTCAAGTTTGCCTTCCGGACTATCCGGGAAAGCCTCGATCACAGCTTCCGGTGAAACCTGTCGGCCATGCAGCAGCAGTTCCTTCAGGCAACATTGAGCTTTGAAGAGCGCCATCTCAAGTCTGCCTTTCGGAGTATTCGGGAAAGCTTCGACCACAGCTTCCGTTGAGACCTTCTGGCCATGCAGCGGCATTTTTTTCAGGCAACAACGCGCTTTGAAGAACGCTAACCTCTCTTTGCCTTCCGTGCTATCCGGGAACGCCTCGACCACAGCTTCCGTTGAGACCTTCTGGCCATTCAGCGGCATGCCCCTGATGCAACAATTCGCTTTGAAGCGCGCTATCCCCAGTTTGCTTTCCGGCCTGTCCGGGAAAGCATTAACCACTTCATCTGGTGTGAGCTGAAGGTCATTCCATAGCAGGCCCCTCAGGTAACATTTCGCTTTGTTGTCCGCTCTTTCAAAAAGCAACAATGACATGCTTTTATCGCTGACCAACATTTTTTTAATAACATAGTCTGATCGAAGGCACGACACATGACGTGTATGAGTCGCACTGAAATGAACAAAATCAAAAAAAGATAAATTACTGGCAATGAGAACCAGTAGTTCATCAGGAAGTTTGTTCAAATAACAGCTATCAGGTTGGCAATGTACTTCTTTTACGGTTCTGATACCAAAAAACGCAAATGGAATTGACGAGTCAGGGGTTTGGGGATCAAGAATGTACGACTGTACTCGGGGTGATACAGCAGGGGCTGGAAACATAATATAGATCCTTGTTCACCTTTTTTTCTATGAGCCCGGAGTCTGAAAAAAGTTCCACTCATGACCGGCTTGATCCAGCCCTGAAACGTTTCAAGGCAGGGCTGGATCAAGCCGGTTGTGGATGGTTCGGATAAATAACCGGGCATCTGTAAGCTCAAGATCTGCAAGGGACAACGCCAGGTGGTTTTTGCTGCCATCGGTTATCAATCGCAGGCCGTCAAAGTTCAGCTCACCAAGCGTGCTTGGGATCCGCAGTCGAATCAGGCCATTGTGCCTGAATTCAATCGTTGACAAATCAGGGTTGAATTCAAGTGTGTCAGCGGAGCCTGCTATCAGGAGAGGCTTGAGCAGTGTTTCCAGCGTGCTATCAACCGGCTCAGCATGTTCTTTCGCAAGCAGTGGATAAACCGGAGTGAGCAGAGCCATTGACAGGGAGGCGGATAAACGCAGCTGGCTCTGGCTGGAAAGTGCCCTGCGCAGTTGCCATCGTGACAGCATGCGCTGTTCTATCAGATACTCTCCAAGCAGCTGCTCATGGCTTGCTGACTGGTGAATGGCGGCATCAAGCTGCTCTGGAGAGATATATCCTTTTTTTATCAGGATCTGGCCCAGTCTTGAGTTGTGATAAACTGCCTGCCGTTTTTGTTCTTCCATCATTAAAGTCCATGATCTTGCCGGGGCATTGCTTTCAATATCGGCCAACGGGATAATGGTTTGATCATTGCGGATGGTCGAAAGCGGTTGGTCAAACCAGTGTGAAAATCGTTTTCGCCAACTATTCTCGTCATGGAACGTTGATAGCGTGCCATGAATGTTTTCTTCAACAGGCTCATTCATGTCAAAAAATACGGTGGATACTGAGAGCTTTGCCTTTGAGCAGTCTTTGGCGGAGCTGGAGACATTGGTCCAGAAAATGGAGTCCGGCGATTTGAGCCTGGAAGAATCTCTGAAAGCCTTTGAACAGGGCATTAAACTGACCCGTGGCTGCCAGAAAGCATTGACCGATGCTGAGCAAAAAGTTCAACAGCTGCTTGTGCAAAATGGTGAACTGACCACAGAGCCATTTGCTGCTGACGGTGCAGAGCCTTCAGCAGATAGAGGGCTGTGAAGATGGCAAGCCCTGTGCCGCTTTCAAAATTTATCGAGCAGTGTCGTTTACAGGTGGATCAAGCGCTCACTACAGTCCTGCCTGATGACAGTAAGGTCAGCCCCCTGCTGCTGGAAGCGATGCGATACAGTGTTTTTAATGGTGGCAAAAGAGTGCGACCAACGCTGGTCTATGCTGCCTGTCATGCTTTGGGTGGGGATGTTAAGCAGGCCAACCCTGCCGCCTGTGCTGTGGAATTAATCCATGCCTACTCACTGGTTCATGATGATTTGCCGGCAATGGATGATGATGACCTGCGCAGGGGCAAGCCAACCTGTCACAAGGCATACGATGAGGCAACTGCGATTCTGGTAGGCGATACGCTGCAGAGTCAGGCCTTTGAGGTGTTGGGCAATGCCCGTTTATGTCCTGATTCAACCCTGACTGACAGTGTTCGATTGCAGCTGGTGACGATCCTCAGCCAGGCGTCGGGACTGGCTGGCATGGCCGGTGGTCAGGCGATGGACCAGTGCGCCGCAGGGACGGAGCTGAACCAGCAGCAGCTTGAGTTGATGCATACCCATAAAACCGGTGCTCTGATTCGGGCCGGTGTCCGTATGGGAGCATTGTGTGCCAGGCCGTTGCAGGGTGAGGAGTTGCAGTCACTGGATCATTATGCAAGAGCCATCGGTCTTGCCTTCCAGGTTCGGGACGATATTCTGGACGTTATTGCTGATACGGAAACGCTGGGCAAGCTTCAGGGAGCGGATATGGCTCTGGACAAACCAACTTATGTTTCCCTGATGGGGCTGGAGGCAGCGAAAGATTATGCCAGAGAGCTTCACCATACTGCGATCAGCGCCCTTTCCGGATTCGACCATCGTGCTGATTTACTTCGCCAGATTGCCGATTACATCATTCGAAGAAGCTATTAGTGTTGTAGGTGGCTTCAGGAATCCAACCTATCTGATTTGTCAATTCTACGGGCTAGGCTGCACAACAAGATTGTGCGATGCTATTCCAGTCAGGTTGGGTGTACAATGCCAGCCAGCGGATCATCCCAGACGTTATTACGAGCACATGTTTCACGAGATACCCAAGACACTGCCTGATACTCCTTTGCTGGACCAGGTAAATAATCCGGAACAACTCCGCGCACTTGAAGAATCCCGTCTGCCACAACTGGCCCGGGAGCTGCGGGAGTTTTTATTGTATTCCGTTGGGCGGACAGGGGGGCATTTTGGTGCCGGACTTGGTGTAGTGGAGCTGACCATTGCGCTGCACTATATGTTTAACACTCCGGAAGACCGTTTGGTCTGGGATGTGGGTCACCAGGCTTATCCGCATAAAATTCTGACGGGGCGCAGGGACAGAATGTCATCCCTGAGACAAAAGGATGGCCTTGCCGCTTTCCCGAAAAGAGACGAAAGTGAGTTCGATACGTTTGGTGTCGGGCATTCCAGTACGTCTATCAGTGCGGCGCTTGGCATGGCCATTGCCGCCCGGGCTAAAGGTGAAAAGAGGCGCGCTGTTGCGGTGATTGGCGATGGCTCCATGACGGCGGGTATGGCCTATGAAGCCATGAATCACGCAGCGGATGTAAAGGCCAATATGCTGGTGATTCTTAATGATAACGATATGTCCATTTCCAGAAGTGTTGGCGGGCTCTCCAACTATCTGGCCAAAATACTTGCCAGCCGGACTTACCACCATATTCGTGAAGGCAGTAAAAAGGTTCTGAATGTTATTCCCCGTGCCTGGGAGCTGGCAAGACGAACCGAAGAGCACGTCAAGGGAATGGTGGTTCCCGGAACGTTGTTTGAAGAGATGGGGTTCAACTATATCGGCCCTATTGATGGCCATGACCTGCCCATGCTGGTTCATACCCTGAGAAATATGAGAGACCTGGAAGGCCCTCAGTTTTTGCATGTGGTGACTCAGAAGGGGAAAGGGTTTAATCCGGCCGAGCAGGATCCGATCGGATACCATGCCATTACCAAGCTGGAGCCACAGGCAACAGAGAATCTGAAGACGGTTGCCCCCAGAAAGCCCAAATACGCCAATGTTTTTGGACAGTGGTTGTATGATATGGCCGCAGCGGATGAGCGGTTGATGGGTATTACGCCGGCAATGAAAGAAGGCTCTGACCTGATTCGTTTTGCGGATCACTTTCCGGAGCGTTACTTTGATGCGGCGATTGCTGAACAGCACTGTGTCACCCTGGCGGCAGGCATGGCCTGTGAAGGCCTCAAGCCCGTTGTTGCGATCTATTCGACATTCCTGCAGCGTGCTTATGATCAGCTGATTCATGATGTCGCAGTGCAGAATCTGGATGTGCTGTTTGCCATCGACCGTGCCGGCATGGTGGGGGAAGATGGCCCAACCCACGGTGGCTGCTACGACATCGCCTATCTGCGTTGTATCCCCGATATGCTGGTGATGACGCCGGGTGATGAAAATGAAACCAGACAGCTGTTGTCTACAGGTTTTCTTTATAAAGGGCCGGCATCGGTTCGTTATCCCCGGGGAACAGGACCAGGTGCTGAGATTTGCCTTGATCTTGCGCCTTTGCCTGTTGGTAAGGGGGAAATTCGTCGTAAAGGAAGCCGGGTAGCGCTGCTGGTATTTGGCACCTTGCTGGGGAATGCCCTGGCAGCTGCTGAATCACTGGATGCCACGGTTGCCAATATGCGGTTTGTTAAACCTCTGGATGAAGCGCTGGTCAAAGAGCTTGCTGCTAACCATGAGTTGTTGGTGACCCTGGAAGAAGGGTGTATTGCCGGTGGTGCGGGCTCAGGCGTGATGGAATATCTGCAGAAGCAGGAAATTACTGTGCTGGTGCTGAACCTTGGTATTCCTGATACCTACATTGAAGCGGCGAGCCATAAGGAGCAGTTGGCTCAGTGCGGGCTGGATCAGGAGGGCATTATTCGTTCGGTTCGTGACCGGATGGAGCGGATAGAGAGGAAGTCCTTTCATCTTGGCAAAACGGCTACTCCGGCTTAGGGAGTTTGCCCTGAACAACTGTCCTTCACACGACAACGTCGAGATGAAAAAAGGGAGCCAGCTGGCTCCCTTTTTGATGTTATTGGATTTGTTCAGGCCATGTTGTACATGTGCCCCAGCTTCCACACTTTGGTGGCCAGATAACGCTCGTTATGAGGGTTTTGACCAGTCTGGTGCGGGATTCTTTCGGCAACCTGAATGCCCAGGTTGGTAAGAGATTCAACTTTGCGAGGATTGTTGGTCATCAGTTTCAGGCTGGAAACGCCAAGATGATCCAGCATGGTTTTGCACATATCATACTTGCGCATATCCGGCTCAAAACCCAGTTCTTCGTTTGCCTGAACCGTATCCATGCCGCTGTCCTGAAGGTGATAGGCGCGAACCTTGTTCAGCAGACCAATGCCACGGCCTTCCTGGCGGAGATAAAGCAATACTCCCCGACCTTCTTCAGCAATACGCTCCAGGGCCGCCTGAAGCTGAGGGCCGCAGTCGCAGCGCATGCTGAACAGTGCATCACCCGTCAGACATTCGGAATGAACCCTGGCAAGTACCGGCCCCCCCTGACTGACATTCCCCATGGTTAATGCCAGATGCTCCTTGCCCGTACCACTGTCTTCGAAGCCATACATGATGAATTCGCCATAGGGCGTGGGTAAGCGAGACTCTGCAACAAAACTAACAGACACTCACTGCTCCTTATGTAGTTCGTGACCGGATTGTATCAGTCTGTGAGGCGTCAGGCGAGTATGGTAATAAGGCAGAAAAATAGAGAGAACTACCGGCTGACCCGGAACAATGGGTTAGTAATTTGCCTCAATCTGCATGACTCCACGATGCTCTGACAGTTTGACGTGTTTCAGAAAGCTCATGCCTAATAATACGATGTCAGGGTAGGAGCCTTCGATAACGGTTGCTTCTACGTGATTTACCCGAATGTTGCCTAGAATCACGCTCGATAAATTTACCTGGTAACCATCAACAAGATCGCTGGCGGTTGCTACTTTAATTGGGTTTCCTGCCTGATAATCGATGCCCAGACGTTTGGCGTCCAGTGAGTTAATGGCTAAAACATTAGCACCAGTGTCCACCAGAACATCAATGGCGCGGTCATTAATCCGTCCCCGGGTGATGTATTGTCCCCGGTTATTTCGGGATATTTTGATGATGGCTTGCTCAGGCTGTTGAATGCCACCGTTCATATCCCGGCTCATCTGGTAGGTTGCAGCTTTGCCATTGACTTCCAGGGTGGCACTGGTGCTGGTCGCTTTCAGCAGTTTTACGCCTGCCACCGATTTTCCATCTGTAGCCAGTAAATGCCGCTGACCGTCGATGATAACCAGTGCTTTATTGGAAAACAGACCAACAACGTTGATATTGCTGGCATAGCTTTGGGTGCTTATGGCCAGGGCCAGAAGAAAGGTTGACAGTCTCATGATGTATTCTTTTCTTATACTTATTGCTTTTGATGATATCAGAGGCTTAAGCCAGGTTAACAATCTCTATGTAGGGTTATGTGAGAACTTCCTTCAGATAGACATAGTGAATGGCCTGCAGGCATAAAAATGCAAAGACACCTGCCACCAGGTCATCAACCATAATGCCAATACCGCCGTGAACTTTTTTATCCAGCCAGCTGATCGGCCAGGGCTTCCAGATATCAAACAGCCTGAACAGGATAAAGCCCAGAAGAATCCATGGCCACCCTGCCGGGGCAGCAATCATGGTTATCCAGAAGCCGCAGAATTCATCCCAGACGATCGCTGGATGGTCATGCACCCCCAGATCTTTTGCGGTCCGCCCGCAGAGCCAGAAACCCACCACGGAAGCGACAACTATAACCCCAAGGTATGTCCAGAGACTTAATCCCTGCAGGAGCAGGTAAAAGAACACGGCGGCAATGGTGCCGAAGGTACCGGGCGCTTTAGGAGCCAGCCCACTGCCGCAGCCAAAGGCGAGAAAGTGGACAGGATTTTTCCAGCAGGTTTCTCTTGGTGCTATGGCTTGTCTGGTAGAGAGCGTCATGGGCTTTATATTCTTTCAGAAATCAAAAATGAGTGTAGGCTTTTTTGCTGAGCAGGTTGCCCTGTGGGTCTCTGATTATTCCAGACTCATCATTAATCTGGCCAATACAGGTAATGCGGCAGCCATCTGAGAGTTTCGCTGGCAGCGTCTGAGCCAGGTGGCGGGGAATCGTGAAACAGAGTTCGTAATCGTCACCACCGGTCATGGCCAGGGTGAGGGCGGTATCCTGGTCATGGCAACGGCCAAGGGCAGCAGACCTGGGAACCAGATCGGGCTCGATTTCTGCGCCTACGTTACTGGCTTCGAGGATATGGCCAAGATCACCCAGCAGCCCATCGGAAATATCCAGGGCCGAGGTAGCACCTGCCTGGCGCAGCCATTGGCCGGCGAATAGGCGGGGGGAGGGGTACCAATAGCGATGTAACAGGTATTTAAGGCTTTCATCACCGCAGGTTTCCGGTGTCTCGCCGCTCAACACAGAAGGCAGAGCCCCGGCTGCATCACCCAGGGTGCCGGTAATACAGATAAGATCACCGGGCCGGGCACCACTGCGTAACAGGGCCTGTCCTTTGGGGACCAGCCCCTGGACCTGTAGCGAGAGGGTCAGTGGTCCTTTTGTGGTATCTCCACCAATCAGCGGGATTTTAAATCGCTGGGCAAGCTGGGCAAGACCTTCAGAGAACTCTTTCAGCCAGAGCTCGGAAACTCTGGGCAGGGTCAGGCCGAGGGTAAAACTGTGCGGATCTGCCCCCATGGCGGCAAGATCACTGAGGCTGACGGCCAGGGCACGGTAACCAAGGGCGAAAGGATCGCACTCACCGGGAAAGTGAACCCCTTCCACCAGAGTGTCCAGTGACTGGGCAAGCTGCATATCCGGGGGGATGTCAAAGAGCGCACAGTCATCACCAATGCCAAGAATGCTGCTGGTATATTGCCCTTGAATCTGTGCGATCTCAGGGCGAGCAAAATAGCGTTTGATCAGCTCGAATTCACCCATTACACCAGTGGCCATAAATCCCCGTTACATGGTCAAGTCGTCTTCTGTGCCTGACATCCGTCACGGCGTAAGCAGCTTATAATCAGCCTATTTTTTCCGGTAGGCTTGCACTTCCTCAGAACGCAGGCGTGGTGCCAGCTTGTCGAGGATGCCGTTAATATAGCGATGGGAGTCCTGGGCACCAAAGCGCTTGACCAGTTCAATGGCTTCATTGATCACCACCCGGTAAGGAACATCCTTCCGGTTGATCAGTTCAAAGCAGCCGATGCGCAGGGCTGACAGCTCCACCGGGTCAAGCTGGCTCAATGGGCGGTCCAGTACGGCGGTCATCGCTTCATCAAGCTGGTTGGTTTGATTGGGCACACCATGAATGATGGCACTGAAATAGTCGGCATCCACTTTGCTGAAATCGTTGTCCGTGCGGAATTGCGCTTCAATCTGGTTCAGTGGTGATTTGGCAATTTGCCACTGATACAGTGCCTGAAGGGCCAGCTGTCGTGCTCTTCTGCGAGCCGACGGGTTAAGCCGGTCTGCGCTCTTCTTTTGAACGGGGTTGCCTTGTGGGTTATTCATTGGCGAGGTGCTCACCTCAAGCCTCCAGATTCTATAAAAGGGATATCATTTGAAAGGCACAGGCCTTTCCGCCCTTGCTGCCAGATTTTGTCGGCCACCAGGTTTGTTACCGTCAGAGCATCAAGGGGAAGCACTTCATCTTCCAGATTAACCTGAGACGGCTTTTAAACACATTCGTTAGCAACGCAATCAAAGTGCGGTGTACCACCAGAAGGTGAACCAACCAAATAGTAATAGCAAAGGCAACTTCTGTATTAGGGCCTGTTGACGTTTCGTTGCGTGCTCAGTGGCTCAGAAAGGCGTCAGATGCGCGAAAGACTTGTGCAGCGCGTAGTTATCCTACGCCAAGCAAGTCTGACAAAGCAGATGGCGCCTTTCTGAGCCACCCTTCGGGCGTATCAGGGCGCCCCTATGACTTCGTTGCGGCATTTTGAAAGGCAACCAGCCTTCCTGCAATGCCGCGCCTCGTCATAGGAGCGCCCTGATACGCTGAGCACGCAACGAAACGTCAACAGGCCCTAAATACAGATGAACGATATCCGATCAGTTTACATGATCGGGTAACGTTCATTGTGATTTTTTTACGCTATTGAGGGGCTATTTCCTTCGGATGAGTTACTCACCAAATGGCAGATACTCCACAACTTCCAGGTCAAACCCGGAAAGAGCCGCAAAGCGGATGGGCGAGCTTAACAGGCGCATCTTGCCAACGCCCAGGTCGCGCAAAATCTGTGAGCCGGTGCCAATGGCCTGGTAGGCTCTGGACATCCCATCGGAAGACGAACGCTCATTGGCATCAACAAAGCGCTCCAAGGCCATTCCCAAGTCCTGGTGGCTGCCGGAATCCAGCAGTACCACAACCCCGCAGCCTTCTTCGGCGACCCTGGCCATGGCTTTATGCAGAGACCAGCTGGTGCGGGTAGCGTCACTGTGGGCTGCCAGCAGGTCACGGAACGGTTCCATGGCATGAACACGAACCATGGTTGGTGAGTCCGGCGTGATATAGCCTTTGCTGAGCGCCAGGTGTTTGCAGTCGCTGATGCTGTCCTGGTAAACCGAAAGATCAAACTGGCCAAAGTCGGTATTAATGACCCGTTGCTCAACCTTTTCTACGGTTTTTTCATGGACAATCCGGTAGTGGATCAGGTCGGCAATAGTACCGATTCTCAGGTCGTGCTTTTCTGCAAACGCTTCCAGGTCAGGGCGACGGGCCATTGAGCCATCTTCATTCATGATCTCAATAATGGCGGCTGCCGGTGTCAGTCCTGCCAGACGGGCAAGATCACAACCGGCTTCGGTGTGGCCAGCGCGGCTCAATACCCCGCCGGGTCTGGCACGAAGTGGGAAAATATGACCTGGCTGGACAATGTCGGCCGGGCGTGAAAGTGGGTCAACCGCCGTTAAAATGGTTCTGGCCCGGTCCTGAGCGGAAATACCCGTGGTCACCCCTTCTGCCGCTTCAATGGATACGGTGAATGGTGTGCCATAGCCAGACTGGTTGTCCGAAACCCCCACCATTGGTGGAAGGCCAAGGAAATCACAACGATCGCCGGTCAGTGTCAGGCACAGCAGCCCCCTGGCCTCACGGGTCATAAAGTTAACAATTTCCGGGGTGATTTTCTCCGCAGCGATGATCAGATCACCTTCGTTTTCACGGTCTTCATCATCCATCAGTATGACCGGCTTACCGAGGCGAATGTCCTCTAGAAGTTCTTCGATGGAGTTCAGCTGCATAATGTCCCTCTGATAACCGGTGGTTTCCGGTACGATTTCTTATCAGCTATAAGCGAAAAAATGTGTGGCGGCTATTTTACTCTTTTCGTCAGGGGTTAAAAGCGGTTTGTGGGGAATCTGTGCTTTGTTGTGATTTGCCTGTGATGTTTCTGGACGTATTATTGCTGTTTATCTGGCTGGTCACTATTCAATGGAATGATAAAGGGACTAATTATAATGTTTGGAAATGCATCGGATGTATTAAAGTCTTCTGCTGACGTTCTTGAAAATTGGAACAGTGAAGGTAACCACAGCCGCTGGCGATCCCTGGATATGCAAAAGGTGAATACGTCAGATGGACGACTGGTTTATAAGCTGGAGGTCAAGGAAGGTTTTTTTTCTTATCTGGTCAATCATGTCAAATGTTTCCTCCTCGCACCCCATTACAGGAAAACCATGGAGGAAGCGCTCCAGGCACCCACCATAGAGAAAAGCATAAAGGAGCGGTATGTTGCAGGGGTTAACAAGGGGGGGGTGCCCTTTGTGAGTCACATACCATATCAGCAATCATTGCCAGCAATCGAGGGTGGCCAGAATGCAAATCGTCAGACAACCGGATCGACAGAGTCAGGCGATGATTCAGGTTATGAAACGGCCAGTAATCTGAGTGACATTCCTGACCCATTGGATGTAGATGACACGGAGCGTGTATATAGGCTTCCTGATGAAGCGCAGGATGAAGGTTATTCTGAGAGCCCTGTGAGCCATAACCATGCTGACGTATTTAATGATGATCTCCAGCAAGCAATAGAGCAGAGCATGGTGACTGAGGTCACGGATCAGTTGAGACGTGCTGACCGAGACCGGGAGGCCAGTGAGCTGTCAGAAGCTATACGTCGTAGCCTGGCTACTGCAACTGATGAGAATGATCCCGCTTTGGCCCGGGCGTTAGCGCTCAGCAGAAAGTCGCAGATACAGGATGAGCAAATGCGTAGTGACAGAGAGCGAGCAGATGTGGCAAAGGCTATTCAGCGTAGCCTGGACTCAGGCACTTCAAAGATTACTGAAAGTGATCCCGCTATGACGCAGGGTCTCGCTTCAAGTAAAGAATCGGACGCCGTTCGACGAGCAAAAGCTATCCGGAAAGAGCGAAAGGCGGCAGCCATACTCGAGAAATACCACCGGAAGTTTGTTAAGACGGTTCGCGATGGCAATTGTTTTTATGATGGTATGTCCAAAATTAGACGTGATGCCAGCATCACGGAATTAAGACAAAAATCCTACGATGAGGGAAAAAGGTGCCTGGATGGTAATGGTAAGCTGGAGTTTCACCCGGCACTCACTTCTTTATTTAAAAAACAAATTGAAAATTTAAAGGAGTCTTATAATTATGCCGAACAGATTGATCTTCGTCTGATGGCGTGTACACAAAATTGCAGGATCATTGTTTGCGATCTTGATGAAACGGTAATCAACGTTCTTGGCTCTAAAGGTGAGCTTGAAGAGTATCCAAAAAAAACATTGTCTGAAGTCATGGGGCAATACCCTGAGGCAGAATTATTTGTGTACGATGAAGAAGGCAAGCACTACATGACAGGCGAGAGATAGCTGTGTTGTGACGGCAGGCTTGCTTTTCATCTTTTGTTGGGAGCAGCTCATCAAGACAATGGTCGCGCTGTGATTTTCCAGTCATTACCTATTGCCCGGATATCCTTGATGACCAGCTCTTTTTTTTCAGACATGCTTTGCAGTGGTATGTTCAATAGGGGTCTTGCTGCTGAGCCCATCAGAATCGGAGCCATGAATACCACCAGCTCATCAATCAGGTTTTCAGCCATCATACTGCCAGCCAGTTGAGCGCCGGTTTCCAGTAGCACCTCGTTACACTCCCTGCGTCCCAGTTCTGCTAACACTGCCGGGAGGTTTACTCTGCCAGCCGTTTGGTCTTCGGCATTATCTAAAACCAGCACTTCTGCACCCGCTTGCTCCAGCTGGGCTTTTTTCTCAGGGCAGCATGGTGAGGTGGTAACGATCAGGCAATGCCCGGGGCCTGAAATAACTTTGGCATCAACGGGCGTTTGCAGTGTGGAGTCCAGAACCACCCGCAGAGGCTGACGTTTGCAGATCGCTTCGGCATTGGCCAAACCCAGTTCATCGGGGCGAACCGTCAGTGACGAGTCGTCGTGAAGGATCGAACCTACCCCGGTGATAATTGCACAACTCTGTGCCCTGAGTTTTTGCACTTCACTGCGTGCCTTGGGGCCGGTAATCCATTGGGATTCACCGCTGGCCATGGCGGTTCTGCCATCCAGGCTCATGGCCAGTTTTGCTCTGACCAGTGGCATGCCCGTAGACATACGCTTGAGAAAACCTTCATTCAGGGCCCGGGCATCATCGGCAAGAACACCGGATTGGATTTCTATCCCTGCTTGCTGAAGCAGGGCCATGCCTTTACCGGATACGGCCGGGTTGTCATCCTTTATTGCCGCAACCACCCGTGCGACACCGGCAGCCTTGAGGGCTTCTGCACAGGGCGGTGTTTTGCCAAAATGGCTGCAAGGCTCCAGGGTTACATAGGCTGTGGCACCTTTGGCCTTTGTGCCAGCCATGCGTAGTGCATGCACTTCGGCGTGAGGTTCTCCTGCCTTTTCGTGCCAGCCTTCTCCAACAATATGACCGTTGACGTCTACAATTAAACAGCCAACTCTCGGGTTGGGCATGGTTGTATACCAACCTGAGCGAGCCAGCTCGATAGCCTTAGCCATAAAGCCACTGTCTATCGCTTCTTGGGTCATTGGAACCTCGGTTATTACTTTTTCTTATCGATAACAATATGGCTGAAAGAGCCATCCGCATTGATTTTGAAAGCTTTGCCAAAACCAACGGTATACTGGCCATTTTCAGGCGTCAGGGCAAAGAGGTGAAAGTCCGGCAGATTGCGCAAGACTTCCACCGTATTGCCAAATTTTTCCTGAATCAGGTCCAGCCAGTGGTCACAGCGTTCGGTGCCTCTTGCCAGCTCATCGGCCTGGCAGTGGAAAAAGGCGCGCTCGCGGGCAAACAGGTTTTTGGTTTCTGACTCAGGGGCTGCAAACAGGATTGAGCACACAGGGTTAGCCAGCAGATTGGGAGTGTGGTGAGTCAGCTCGCTGACGAATATATAAAAAGTACCGTCTTCCCCCCGCAGGTAGGGAGTGTAGCTGATTTCCGGTCTCCCTTGTGGAGAAAGTGTGGAAAGCGTTAACGTTTGATGGCTGTTTACCAGCTTCTCGCAGCGTTCAGCGATGGCCGCAAGTTCTTCACCTTCTATAACTGCTACTTTCTTGCTCATGACTACCTTGGATGAGAATCAGCATCATTAGCGGAGTAATATAACCTATTGCGAGCTTTATTGTCTCTTCGTATAGATGGCGTGCCCAAAGGAGTAGGATAATGGCATCATTGATGCCGGATTATCGATTCAAACAGGTTTTTCCGTTGGGACGTGACTAACCGATGTGTCCCAGTAGGCTACTTTCTCTTTTCTCTGATTGGTTGCTACAACGAATTCTGGCGATTTGACCAGTTCGGGCAAATACTTTTCAAGAAAAATTTGTAATCTGACCCGTATTCATAATCATTATTTCCAAAGTTTTATGAATTAAATTTAATGGATTTGGAGTGAATCCATTTTCAGGAATCAGAACTTAGAATATCCGTAAGGTTAAAAAGTTCAGTTTTAAAGTATCTGTGCTTCCCGAATCATCACAGAGAGGGTTTTCACAATGACCATGGCCATAAACAGCCTTGGAGCCCAATGCATCTCCCGAACGTCTTGCACAAACTGTCTGATCATCATTGCACCTGTAACTTTCACGAAGTGGGGGCAGGTTATCGTTTTTTCCTTAAAAAATAAAAGCCGGATTGCTGTTTTTCCTGCCCTGCTTGCTGTTTGTGGGTAGTCCGATAGACTACGAGGGATTTTTGCAACCGATTAAAATGCCAGAGGGAGTGTGACGTGACCAGAGTTGCCATTGTAGGTGCCGCTGGAAGAATGGGGCGAATGCTGGTGGAGGCCGTTGCCGCTGATCAGCAGTGCCAGCTGGGAGCAGCAATTATCAAGCCTGGCGACAGTCTGTTGGGGGTGGATGCAGGAGACCTGGCAGGGGTTGGCTCACTGAGTGTGCCATTAACAGATAGCCTGTTGGCAGCTGTTAATGACTTTGATGTTTTGATTGATTTTACCACCCCGGAATTGACCATGCAGAATGTTGCCCTGTGCCAGCAGTATGGTAAAGGCATTGTGATTGGCACCACTGGCTTAAGCAATGATCAGAAGGCAGAGCTCGCCAAAGCGGCAGAGGATACCGCCATCGTTTTTGCGCCTAATATGAGTATCGGGGTCAATCTGGTGTTCAAGCTGCTGGAGATGGCTGCCAGGGTACTGGGTGATGATGCAGATATTGAAGTTATTGAGGCGCACCATCGTCATAAGGTGGACTCACCCTCCGGAACGGCGCTGAAAATGGGTGAAGTGGTGGCAGATACCCTGGGGCGTGATCTGCAAAAATGCGCTGTTTACGGTCGCGAAGGGTATACCGGGCCAAGAGATCGGGAAACCATTGGCTTTGCCACTGTTCGAGCCGGAGATGTGGTTGGTGACCATACGGTGCTGTTTGCCTGTGAAGGTGAGCGCGTGGAGGTAACCCATAAAGCCAGCAGCCGGTTGATCTATGCCCGGGGCTCATTGCGGGCGGTTCGATTTATTTCTGATAAAAAGTCCGGCCTGTTCGATATGCAGGATGTTTTGGGGCTGAAAACCTGAATCCACTGGATTTCAATGAATGATTGCAGTTCAAGGGGCTCTCATGCTTGACCTGTCATCATCATTACAATTCCCTGGGGTATAACAATACCCTTCGTTTTTGCACAGATGGCGTTGTAGTAACTGATTAAACGGGAAGTGATGAACCTGAGATCAACTGTCTGGCTGCATGGTTGATTACTGAAGAGAGCTTAAATCACTGCCCGGTGCGCTGATAATGCGGAAAATGGGTGAAAAAGGAGGTTGATAGTGATGATAGTATCCGGCGTTGTTACCCCTCAGGGGTGGGGGGATTGGTTGGCGAATGAGAGTCTTGATGCCATTCTTGATGGCATTGAAGGTTTCCCGAGGACAGCTGAAGGACAGAAAAAAATGCTTCCGGGCAGTAATACAGCTTGCGACAGAACTGCCCACAGCCTTTGTTCCCGTCATATTGCGCCTTATAATGGCTCTGTTCCAGCGGGAAGCATGGGTAAATCGATGAAAAGGCCGTTGCCTGCATGCACGGACCTTGAAGTGGTGTCTCAGAAATTAGCAAGAAATGAGCTACCCACTTTGAGTAAAAACAACGCGCCCGGGTCAGCAAATAACCACAGGGAGAGCCGTAACTCTGATTTATTCAGGATATGCTTTGAGCATCGGATGGAGGGAATCATCAAAAAAAACAGATTACAGCTCTTGATCGAAACACAGAAAAAAAAGAGTGAGCTGAAAAGCAAAGAAAACAAGGCGAAGAGAGTTTTGGAAAATCTAGGTTTCTGCAGACGCAGTCTGGGTAATTTAATGCATCCTATGGAGTATGCATTCAAGGTACTTTTACACGATGAATCTTCAAGAAAACTGATTAAATTGGAAATAGAGATTCAACAACTGACGCTTGAACTTAAGCAGGAGGAGTTGCAGAAGAAGTTTAGGGCGTGTGTGTATAATCAGGCGATTCGGGAGATGTCCAATTGTGCAGGGTTGGCCGGAGGGGCGGGAAGAGCGGTTAAAGAATATATGAATAAACAAGACTGGGTTGAGTTGCTGCCTCTTGATGCTCTGAATCAAAAATCACCTGGCGACCAAAAAAGTAGTGGACAAGTTAGCTGATTTATAGCCTAATAGCTGAAATTTGCCTTGAATTTATGGTGTTTGCGACAGGGTGCAAGATCAAAAGCGAGATAGTTTTTTAAAACATCTCGCTTTTTTTGGGTCTTCAAACTGGAGGACTTAAAGCATCATAGCGTTCGGGCTTAAGGCGCTCAGGTTCAAGTTCGGGAGGATCCTTTGACTAAGACGGCTGTTTTAGCTCTGGAAGATGGCAGTATTTTCCGGGGAATTGCCATCGGTATTGATGGTGAGACCAGTGGTGAGGTGGTTTTTAACACGGCAATGACCGGTTATCAGGAAATTCTCACCGACCCTTCCTATTCCCGCCAAATCGTTACGCTCACCTATCCCCATATTGGTAATACCGGTATTACTCCGGAAGACGAAGAATCCCCACAAATCCAGGCCGCCGGTCTGATCATCAAGGACCTGCCACTGCTGGCCAGCAACTGGCGCAGCAAAATGTCTCTGGATGATTATCTGAAATCCCGCAATATTGTCGCCATCGCTGGTATTGATACCCGCCGCCTGACTCGAATTCTCCGGGAAAAAGGTGCGCAGAACGGCTGTATCCTGGCGGGAGACGCCCTGACCGGAAAAGCGGCTGAAGCCAAAGCACTGGCCAAGGCCCGTGAATTTCCGGGCCTGAAAGGGATGGACCTGGCAAAAGAAGTCACCACTGACCAGCCCTACACCTGGACAGAAGGCGTCTGGAATCTGGAGACCGACAGTCATGCCGACGTGACGGACCTGCCGTTTCACGTCGTGGCTTACGATTTTGGTGTTAAAAGAAACATTCTGCGCATGCTGGCTCAGCGAGGCTGTCGTCTTACCGTTGTGCCAGCCAAAACACTGGCCGAAGAGGTTCTGGCCATGAATCCGGATGGTATTTTCCTCTCTAACGGCCCCGGTGATCCTGAGCCCTGTGATTACGCCATCGCCGCCATTAAGGAAATTCTGGACACTTCTCTGCCGGTGTTTGGTATCTGTCTGGGACATCAGCTGCTGGCTCTGGCCAGTGGTGCCAGGACCGAGAAGATGAAGTTTGGTCACCACGGTGGCAATCACCCGGTTCAGGATCTCAAGACCGGACAGGTCATGATCACCAGCCAGAACCATGGTTTTGCAGTAGCGGAAGACTCGTTGCCAGAGCACCTGCAGGCAACCCATAAGTCACTGTTTGATGGCAGCCTCCAGGGTATTGAGCGGACTGATCGTCCTGCTTTCAGCTTTCAGGGGCACCCTGAAGCAAGCCCTGGCCCACACGATGTGGCCGGGCTGTTTGACCGTTTTGTTGAGATGCTGAAGGCAGCAAAGTAACCAACCCCGTTTTGATGTGAGAACAAGATGCCAAAACGTACTGATATTGAAAGTATTCTGATACTCGGGGCTGGTCCAATTATTATCGGCCAGGCCTGTGAGTTTGACTATTCCGGAGCGCAGGCCTGTAAGGCGCTGAAGGAAGAGGGGTTTCGGGTCATCCTGGTCAACTCCAACCCGGCGACCATTATGACCGACCCGGCCATGGCGGACTCAACCTATATTGAGCCAATCCGCTGGGAGACCGTCGAGAAGATTATCGAAAAAGAGCGCCCGGATGCGATTCTTCCCACCATGGGCGGTCAGACCGCGCTGAACTGTGCCCTGGATCTGTTCCATAAAGGTGTGCTGGAAAAGTACGGCGTGGCCATGATTGGTGCCAACCAGCAGGCCATCGACAAAGCCGAAGATCGCCAGCTGTTTGACCAGGCCATGAAAAATATCGGTCTGGCAACGCCGCGCTCCGGTATTGCCCATACCATGGAAGAAGCCCGTGCCGTTCTCGATCAGGTTGGCTTCCCCTGTATTATTCGTCCGTCGTTTACCATGGGCGGCACCGGGGGGGGTATTGCCTATAACAAAGCTGAGTTTGAAGAGATCTGCTTCCGTGGCCTCGACCTTTCGCCCACCAATGAGCTGCTGATTGATGAGTCGCTGATTGGCTGGAAAGAGTACGAGATGGAAGTGGTTCGTGACCGCAATGATAACTGCATCATTGTCTGCGCCATCGAAAACTTTGATCCCATGGGGGTTCACACCGGAGATTCCATTACCGTCGCGCCAGCCCAGACGCTGACCGATAAGGAATACCAGATCATGCGTAACGCCTCCATTGCGGTACTGCGTGAGATTGGTGTGGAAACCGGCGGTTCCAACGTGCAGTTTGGTATCTGCCCGGACACCGGTCGTATGGTGGTCATTGAGATGAACCCCCGGGTATCCCGTTCTTCTGCCCTGGCTTCCAAGGCCACCGGTTTCCCCATTGCCCGTGTTGCTGCCAAGCTGGCGGTGGGTTACACCCTGGATGAGTTGAGCAATGAGATCACCGGTGGTGTGGTTCCCGCCTCTTTTGAACCATCCATTGATTACGTGGTGACCAAAATCCCCCGCTTTGCCTTTGAGAAGTTCCCTCAGGCAGATGACCGTCTGACCACTCAGATGAAATCGGTGGGTGAGGTAATGGCCATTGGTCGTTCATTCCAGGAGTCTGTGCAGAAAGCACTGCGTGGCCTGGAAACCGGTGCCACGGGCTTTAACTCCATGTTTGATATCAAACTGGATGCCTGCTCTGATGCAGAACGTGAAGATGCACTGGCCAGAATCCGTCGTGAACTGGTGACACCGAAAGCTGACCGTATCTACTACGTTGCTGATGCCTTCCGTGCCGGTATGACCCTGGAAGCGATCTTTGCTGAGTGCATGATTGATCCATGGTTCCTGGTGCAGATCCAGGATCTGGTGAATGAGGAAGCGTTACTGGCTAATGACGCGGTTAATGACAAAGGTCTGACCTCTCTGTCGAAAGAGCGCCTGTTCCGTCTGAAGCAGAAAGGCTTCAGCGATGCCCGTATGGCTGAGCTGCTGGGTATTCAAGAAGCCGAAGTACGCAACTATCGTCGTAAACAACAGGTCAAGCCCGTCTACAAGCGCGTGGATACCTGTGCAGCTGAATTCCGGTCTACGACAGCGTACATGTACTCTTCCTATGACGAGGAGTGTGAAGCCGAGCCTTCTGGCCGTGAAAAAATCATGGTGATTGGCGGTGGGCCAAACCGTATCGGTCAGGGGATCGAGTTTGACTACTGCTGTGTCCATGCGGCACTGGCGGCGCGGGAAGATGGTTACGAAACCATTATGGTTAACTGTAATCCGGAGACCGTTTCTACCGATTACGACACCTCTGACCGACTCTACTTTGAGCCGGTAACCCTGGAGGACGTGCTGGCCATCATCGATGTTGAGAAACCCACCGGGGTTATTGTTCAGTACGGTGGCCAGACGCCGCTGAAACTGGCCCGTGCCCTTGAAGCCGAAGGTGTGCCGATTATCGGTACCAGCCCTGAAGCCATTGACCGTGCCGAAGACCGTGAGCGCTTCCAGCAGATGATCCAGAAACTGGGTCTGTTGCAGCCCGCTAATGCCACGGTTCGCAGTGAGCAGGAAGCGGTGGCCAAAGCGGCGGAGATTGGCTATCCACTGGTGGTTCGTCCCTCCTATGTTCTGGGTGGCCGTGCCATGGAAATTGTCGCCGGCGAAGATGAGCTGGTGCGTTATATGAAAGACGCTGTTCAGGTATCGAACGACAGCCCGGTGCTATTGGACTACTTCCTGAACCGTGCGGTAGAAGTGGACGTCGATGCGGTGTGTGATGGTGAGCGTGTGGTGATTGGCGCGATCATGCAGCACATCGAGCAGGCGGGTATTCACTCCGGTGACTCCAGCTGCTCGCTGCCGCCTTACAGCCTGAACCGTCGTCATCAGGATGAAATCCGTGAGCAGGTTCGTGCCATGGCGCTGGAATTGGGTGTTGTGGGTCTGATGAACGTGCAGCTGGCCATTCAGGATGACCAGATCTACGTGATTGAGGTGAACCCCAGGGCTTCCCGTACCGTGCCATTTGTCTCCAAGTGCATTGGCCACTCCCTGGCCAAGATTGCAGCACGGGTGATGATGGGCAAAACCCTGGATGAGCTGAACTTTACTGCTGAGATTGTGCCCCCATACTACAGTGTCAAAGAGGCGGTTTTCCCATTCAATAAGTTCCCCGGCGTGGATCCGATTCTTGGCCCGGAGATGAAATCCACCGGCGAAGTGATGGGCGTTGGGGCTACCTTCCCGGAAGCCTTCCACAAGGCGCAGCTGGCTGAGAACATGCAGCTGCCACAGGGGGGTAAGGTCATTCTCTCTGTCCGGGACTTTGACAAACCGGAAGTGCCAATGGTGGCTCGTCTGCTGATGGATATCGGCTTTGAGTTGCTGGCCACATCCGGCACGGCGAAAGTGATTGAAGAAGCCGGTTTGCCGGTCATCACTATCAACAAAGTGCATCAGGGAAGACCGCATTTGGTGGACATGATCGTCAATGGTGATATAGCCTTCGTCATCAATACGACTGAAGGTCGTCAGGCAATTGCTGATTCTTACCTGATCCGTCGCTCTGCATTGACCAATAAGGTGCTATATACAACCACCATGGCGGGAGCAGAAGCGATTGCACGTTCGATCGCCTTTGGATCTGAAAGATTGGTCAGACGGCTTCAGGATCTACACGAAGGTAACGTTGGATGAAAAGAATTCCCATGACGGTGGAGGGTGAAAAAGCCCTCCGTGAGGAACTGGCTCATTTGAAGGGGGTGGAACGTCCTCGTATTTCTGCGGCTATTGCTGAAGCACGTGAGCTCGGAGACCTTAAGGAGAATGCTGAATACCATGCCGCCCGTGAGCAGCAGAGCTTTGCCGAAGGTCGCATCAACGAGATTGAAGCCAAGCTCTCCAATGCCCAGGTAATTGATATTACCACCATCACCAAGACCGGCAAGGTGCTGTTCGGTACCACGATTGTACTGATCAACCTGGATGATGACCGGAAAGTCACCTACAAGATTGTGGGTGATGATGAAGCGGATATCAAAGTGAACAAGATCTCTGTCAACTCACCCATTGCCCGGGCCCTGATCGGCAAGGAAGAAGGGGATGTGGTTGTGGTTAACACGCCTTCTGGCGGTGTTGAATATGAGATCGATGAAGTGCAGCATATTTGATTAACGCATCACTGAGCGCGGTATCTTTTTCCATACTTATTGAAGCCCTGTGTTGTCTGAGGCAGCACAGGGCTTTATTTTTGCTAACGAATTTGTACTGCACTCTTTTTGCGCTTTGAGTAATTGGGATCTTTTCCTGCGATCCATAACGAGTCTCCTTTTTCTCGCTCCAGGTAAGCAGGATCCTGGCGACGATTCCTCTGCCACTCACGGCTGAGAGCCTTTTGGCAGTTTGCGTAATCAGGATTTTTGTAACGTTGTCTGCCAAGCGCCCTTTCGCGCTCAGAGAATGCGGGGTCTTTACGGAGCTCCCTTTGGCGCAGTTTGAGGTACTCCAGGTAAGCAGGATCTTTGCGACGCTCCCTTTGATACTCCCTTTGATACTTCTTCAGGCGCTCTGCGAAATCGGGATCATTCATGTAACGCTTCTTTTTGTACACCCTTTGGCGCATCCTTTGGCGCTCTGCGTATGAAGAATCATTCTTGTGGCACTTCCTTTGGAGCCCCCTTTGGTTCCCCGGGCAAGCAGGATTATTTTGAAGCGCCTTCTTGTGCTTAACGATTGAAGAGTTACCATCAACTATTCCTTGTGCCCGGGTTGTTTGGTTCAGGCTGAGTGGGTTAGCTACAGCAGTTGGTTGTAAATCCTCTGGATTGTCGGGTATGACAGGAAAATGAGTTAACTTATTATCTGGATTCAAATAGCTTACTGATGCTGGTTCCCTGATCTCAGGCTCGCTTCCCGATAAGCATAATTGCTGAATAAAGGGAATATCTGATGTCGATGGCAACGTATAATGAAACTGTTGGTCATCAGAATTCCAGGGTACATATTGGTCAAGAGCTGATTGAGGTATCTCGGGAATATCATTTGCGAAAGTGTTTGCTGAAGCGGCAAGGGTTGAAGAATTAATAGTATATTTATTCAATGAATTAATAGAACCAGCAAAATTTTTATGTGTATCTGACGGATTATGGTAAACCGGAAAAGGAGCGTTCAGTGTCTGAACAGACATGCCCTGGTATTCAGACTGTTGTCCACTGACACTGAATTTATACGTTTGCTCTGGCAAATCTAACGAGCCGCAATAAAGGCCGGTAAAATAAGAATCGAATGAAGGTATGTTATTAAGGTGATTCATTGAATTGTATTATTACTGACTTACAGCTAGAGATTACTCTTTCTTATAAAAGTTCCTTTCTGACACGGTTTCAATGTAATTGATGGGTTCCTTCTATCATGCAATTCGTTTAATTGCTCATTCCAAGAGGTTGTTACTATGCAGGCTTCAGGTGTAAACCAGGTTCAACAAGGTGCCCACGATGCAGTTGACAATCTGCCATCGGCTGGTGTTTCACGCCATATAAGGAAAAAAGCAAGAGATTTTGGCCGATGCGTTGCCATTATTACTGCGGCAGTACCTTTTTGTGTAGGTTGTATCGGACATCATTACCTGTTGTCCAGTACCGAGCTAGGACGTCGGTTAATAGCACGTGAATCAGACACTGCGATGAAGGTGGTAACTGTTCTAGAGGCAATTTGTATATCTCCTGTGATTGTGATTGTTACGAAAATTGCCGAACAGGTATGTATGCGGCCTGGTGGCTTTATTTTCGAGCGAGTCTGTACTTTGTTGGATGCGTGTGAGCGACAAGCAGCCGGGGATGACGTACCAGATCGACCAGAATGAAGTAGATAGGGATGCTCTTCTCAATAGGTGCAGATTTGGCTTCTTTTCTGCACCTTAAGATAGTCGCGTGTCAAGCAAGCATTGGTTTCAGGAAGCGGCCGGTATGAGACTCTGGAACATCCGATACGGCTTCCGGGGTGCCAGTGGCAATAATCTGCCCGCCGCCATCACCACCCTCCGGGCCCAGGTCAATAATCCAGTCTGCCGTTTTAATCACATCCAGATTGTGCTCAATGACGACCACGCTGTTGCCATGATCCCGCAAACGATGAAGGACAGTGAGTAGCTGTTCAATGTCATGAAAATGGAGCCCGGTGGTGGGCTCGTCCAGTATATAGAGTGTTTTACCGGTATCCCGTTTGGACAGCTCTTTCGCCAGTTTCACCCGCTGGGCTTCACCACCCGACAAGGTGGTAGCGTTCTGCCCGAGATGAATATAGGAAAGCCCTACATCCATCAGGGTTTGCAGTTTGCGCTTGATCGCGGGTATTGGATCGAAATATTGCAGTGCTTCTTCCACGGTCATTTCAAGTACTTCGTGGATGTTCTTGCCTTTGTATTTTACTTCCAGTGTTTCGCGGTTATAACGTTTGCCCTTACAGACATCGCAGGCAACGTAGATATCTGGCAGAAAGTGCATTTCTACTTTGATAACACCGTCTCCCTGGCAGGCCTCGCATCGGCCACCCTTGACATTGAAGCTGAATCGGCCGGGTTTATAGCCCCGTGAACGAGCCTCCTGAGTGCCGGCGAAGAGTTCACGAATGGCGGTAAAAATCCCGGTGTAGGTGGCCGGGTTAGAGCGTGGTGTCCGGCCAATGGGACTCTGGTCAATATCAATGCATTTATCAAAGTGTTGAATGCCAGTCAGCTTTTTATAGGGCGCAGCGGTTAATGTCGTTGCTTTATTGAGCGCTGTGGCGGCCAGCGGATACAGTGTGCCATTGATTAAGGTGGACTTGCCGGAGCCCGAAACGCCGGTGACACAGGTCATTAAACCCACTGGAATTTCCAGTGTGACATGTTTCAGGTTATTGCCGCTGCAACCACTGAGTTTCAGGGTTTTCTTCGGGTCTGCGGGTGTTCTGTTGGATGGCACATGGATCTTGCGAATGCCTGAGAGGTATTGACCCGTTAAAGAATCCGGCGAGTCCATGATCTGTCCGGGGGTTCCCTGGGCGACGATGGCACCACCATGAACACCGGCACCGGGGCCAATATCGATAACATGGTCAGCGCTGCGAATGGCATCTTCATCATGTTCCACGACGATCACCGTATTACCCAGGTCTCGCAAACGGGTCAGCGTATTCAGAAGGCGTTCATTGTCCCGTTGATGCAGCCCGATACTGGGTTCATCAAGAATATACATAACCCCCACAAGACCTGCGCCAATCTGGCTGGCCAGTCGTATTCTCTGGGCCTCACCACCGGAAAGGGTATCCGCACTGCGCTCCAGGGTAAGATAGTTCAGGCCGACATTGACCAGAAAGCTCAGTCGATCGCAGATTTCCTTAAGTACTTTTCTGGCAATCTCGCCACGGCGACCGGGCAGGTCAAGATCCTGAAAATAGACCAGCGCTTTTTCAACGGGTAATTTAACCAGGTCCGGCAGGGTTTCATTCTGGACAAATACATTCCGGGCTTCTTTGCGTAAACGGGTGCCTTTACAGGATGGGCATGGCTGGGTACTGAGGTATTTGGCCAGCTCTTCCCGGACGGACTGGGAGTCGGTGTCCCTGAAACGTCGCTCAAAGTTGGGAATAATGCCTTCAAAAATATGTCGTTTTTTATAGACATCCCCCCGGTCATTGACGTAACTGAAATTGACCTCTTCATCACCGGACCCATGAAGAATAATGGTCTGCTGTTCCGGGCTTAAGTCATCAAACGGGGTGTCAATGCTGAAGCCGTAGTGAGCGGCCAGTGATTTCAGCAAGTGAAAGTAGTAAACGCTGCGCCGGTCCCAACCACGGATTGCGCCTTCTGCCAATGTTAATTCAGGATGCTGTACTATACGATCCTGGTCGAAGAACTGTTTAACACCCAGCCCATCACAAGTGGCGCATGCTCCGGCCGGATTGTTAAAGGAAAAAAGCCGTGGTTCCAGCTCATTGAGGCTGTAACCGCATTCCGGGCAGGCGAAACGGGAAGAGAAGACAATGTCGTCTTTAGCGTCATCATCCATGTAGCTGACAGTAGCAAGGCCATCGGTCAACTCAAGGGCCGTTTCAAACGACTCGGAGAGGCGCAGTTGTAAATCATCACGCACCTTGAAGCGGTCTATGACCACTTCGATGGTGTGCTTCTTCTTTTTATCCAGTTTTGGTGGTGTATCAAGATCCGTAACAATCCCGTTGATTCTGGCACGGATAAAACCGTTGCTTCTCAGTTCGTTGAATACATGGAGGTGTTCACCCTTGCGCCCCCTGACCACCGGGGCCAGCAGCATCAGTTTGGTGCCTTCGGGCAGTGCCAGAACCTGGTCTACCATCTGACTGACGGTTTGAGCTTCCAGGTGCAGGTGGTGTGTCGGGCAGTGTGGAATGCCGACGCGGGCAAACAGTAACCGGAGATAGTCATAGATTTCTGTGATCGTACCGACGGTGGAGCGCGGGTTATGGCTGGTGGATTTCTGCTCAATGGAGATAGCCGGCGAGAGTCCTTCGATATGGTCTACATCGGGCTTTTCCATCATGGATAGAAACTGGCGGGCATAGGCTGACAGGGACTCAACATAACGACGCTGGCCTTCTGCATACAGCGTGTCAAAGGCCAGGGAAGATTTACCGGAACCCGATAGGCCGGTGATTACTATCAGGCTGTCACGGGGCATCTCCAGGTTGATGTTTTTCAGATTGTGTGTACGTGCGCCCTGTACGGTAATCTTTTCCACAGCCTTTTCTCCGTGCCAGTGAGAGAGCCTGTTGGTGGCCTTTCTGCAAGCTGAAAAAGGTCACCAACAGGCTCTGAGAGCAAACGGAGTATTATAAGTAGTCGATCGCCAAGTCTGTAGTAAAAATTGCGACATTCAGCAAAAGCATCCAGAGGTGGCCGTTGAAGTAAAGGCCACCTTTGCTGTTGGTAAAATAGCCGGGGCATCGACAGTCCCATTTCAGTGCGGCTGAATCCAGAGCCAAGGTCAGAATTTGACCGGCATAAGGGTACTCTGAAACTCTGGATATGACGTTGTTCAGTGTGTCGGACCATGCAGTTTCATCATTCTTGAACTCAGATGTTTTGTTGTCAGGGGCTGCGGCACCAGGATTTATATAGGATTGAATATAACGCCAGCCATGATATCCGAGGCTCAGGAGGTAGTAGGTAAAAAAGAAACCTTTGGTCATTAACCTGTCCGGTTTATTGCTGATATCCATTAATTTCCCGCTGCAGGGGCAGGCTTCCTGCTGAGTCCAGAGGATATTTCCCGAGTCCAGGAGTTTGTAGACGTGCACTGCCATATAGGACCACATCAGCAGGTTGCGGGTAGTGAGTAATATCTGCCTGGTTTCATGGTAGGGGCTATGGGAGATCAGAATGACTGACTGATCATTAGGGGCATTTGACATGGGGAGCTTACAGTCTGTGCTTTTCAACGCTTGCAATTTTTCAATGTGGTCGATACTTGAGATTGTGCAAAGGGTTTCTTTTCCGTGTTCATTAATTGTCATGTAGCTGGCTGACATCGAGAAGCCTGTGGTTTCTTCTTTGATAGTGTCGGACAGACATGGGAGAGAAATGGTAAGCAGCATGGCCGGGATGCATTGAAACCAAAAATTAAACAAATGCCGTGTTATTTTGATAGTTTTATTATTCTTGGCAACGGTGTAGGTGCTTTTTGACATGGATAACGTTTATCCCTCTGGTTTACTCTCCAACCAACGTGCTGGTTTTGAATAGCGTTCTAAAAGGGTACCAACCAAAAGATTAATTTATTTGATTTTGCAGGCTCCTGCGTCAGTCAGGCACTTTAAGTAGTTAACCAAATGAAATCATATTTTCTGACTAAGTGGACAGTCACTCTGCGGCGTTACAACTCCGGTCACATAGCTACGGCTATGCTCCCTGCGTTGTGCCTTGCATAGTAACTGTCCACTTAGCCAGAAATATACGATTCCATTTGGCCAACTACTTATAGAAAATGCCTTGTCCGGTTTAAATTGCCATATCAAGGGCAAAGTGAAATAAATCCAGACCGAGCATCAGACTGTTTATGTTAAAGCCAAAGTTAGGGGCCTCCAGCCACCACATAATAAGATCTGCGCTGATGACCAGGATGTGGCCTCCAAGGCCAAGGCTTTCAGGTTCATCGTTATTACGGTTATCCCGGCCATCAGGATAAAAGTAAGATGAGAGGTGTTTACCAAGGAATGGGTAGAGTGTCTGGTTGGCATTACGGGACAAGCCTACATTATATAGTGCCGAAAAACCCAGGTATTTCAGTGCTTCACCAGGATGAAAAACCACCAGATTGAGGACAGCAAAAGGTAAGGTGCGAGAGATATTGACGGCATGGAGGCCGCTGTTTAACCACATTAAATAGTATTTGGATGTCATCAGGATCGATCTGGGACCAGTGTTTGTTTTTAATGTGACCTCAACATCAATATCAGGGTTATTTCGAAGTGTTTCCAGAGTACAGCCAGCTTTGTGCAGTCTTTCTCGTTCTTCTTGAGTTTCATTCCCGGTCACAATGCAGCTGGTTTCTGTGCCATCACTATTTTGCTTTTTGTAATGTGCCGAAATAGGGGGTTCTGAAACTGATGTATCAGCAGGAAATGCTGTAGTTGCAGCAAGTAAGGGAAAACAAATGACCAATATAAGAAAGATGTTTTTTTTTAAAATATCACTCATTAATTAATCTACTCACGTGAGGATAGCGTACTTATTCCTGATAGTTTCGATGTCAGGCTGCTGCCGCCAGCGGTAAACCAGATCCTGATACGTGTGCTCGGCTGTTGTTTTTGATGATTTTGATAGGCACACAACGAATTTTCAAGAGGCTTTGACTTGTATTTATAGTCAGCATGTTAAGGTAGCAACAGTGACATTTTGTCGCAGACGCAAGAGAGTGTTTTTGCCTGACCACCTGACCTGGCGACGATTGCCTGAGTGCCGGGTAAAGCATCAACGGGTCTCATCATCACTGATGATGATTACCCCTGGGCTATAATCCGTGAGCATGCTTTCTGCATAGCATCCGGGATCTGAATCCTGATAGACTTGCGGCGACACTGTTTATCAGTAATTTTATCAGTTATAACCACCAAAAAAATTCAGGACTTTGCTGTTATCCCATGTCATTTGTTGAATTAAAAGCGGCTGTATCCCTTACCCTGGTCTTTGTCTTTCGGATGCTTGGACTGTTTATGGTACTGCCTGTTCTGGCTCTTTTTGCTGACGATCTTCAGGGAGCTTCGCCCAGTTTGATCGGGGTGGCCATTGGTGCCTATGGGTTCAGCCAGGCCATATTACAGATTCCGTTTGGCTGGCTTTCTGATCGCTGGGGCAGGAAGCCCGTTATTCTGCTGGGACTGTTTATTTTTCTGTTGGGAAGCCTGCTGGCGGCACAGGCTACCACCATTGAGGGGGTGATTGCCGGGCGTATTTTACAGGGGTGTGGTGCCATTGCCGGTGCGGTGACAGCGTTGATGGCTGACCTTACCCGGGATCAGCATCGAACCAAGGCCATGGCCATGATTGGCATGGGCATTGGCCTTGCCTTTGCCATTGCCATGGTACTGGGGCCGGTGGTCAGTGATATCTGGGGGATGTCCGGACTCTTTATCGCTAATGCCCTGATGGCGGTGGCAGCGATGCTGGTGATTATCCTGCTGGTGCCAACGCCGGTCATTAAACGGCGGGACTTAAACAGTTCTGTTGATCGTCAGGTGTTGCATCAGGTCTTCACTAACCCGGAGCTGCTGAGGCACATCATTGGCATTTTTACTCTCCATTTTGTGCTGATGGCTTTATTTATTTTTATTCCCGAGCTGTTGAGCAAAGATTTTGATCGCTCTGCCCATGGCGGTATTTATCTGGCCGTCCTGGGCCTGTCATTTGTTATGATGATCCCCCTTATTATTTTCAGTGAGCGTCAGCGACTGCTCAAGCAGTGCTACAGCTTCAGCATTGTCATTCTGTTCGTGGCTTTTGCGCTGCTTTATCAAGGCATGCTCAGTGCCACGATGTTGTTGGCTGGCTTATTGATTTTCTTTTTTGGTTTTAATTTTCTGGAAGCCACGCTGCCATCCCTGGTCAGCAAACTCGCACCTGTGGGAACCCGTGGCACTGTCATGGGAGGCTACTCAACCAGTCAGTTTCTGGGGGCTGCCCTGGGCGGCAGCCTTGGGGGCGTTGCCATGGAGTATGGCGGTGTTCCCGCTGTCATAATGCTTTGTACAATTCCCACTGCCCTGTGGTGCTGGTTGTCTGTTACTATGAAGCAACCACCTTATGTGAGTACTATGGTAATGGCCCTGAATCCTGAGCTTGGTGATGTCAGTTCGGTGGGAGAGCGGCTTGCTGGTATTGACGGTGTTCAGGAAGTGACTGTGCTTGCCGCTGAGAAAACAGCTTATCTGAAAGTTGATAAGCAGGTACTGAACTGGTCCGAGTTAAGGCAGTTTGGGCAGTGCTAGGAGGCTGACCAAGAATAGCGCCCGTAGCGAGGATGGCAGAAAATTGAGGATAAAAAGTCGGAAATTTTTAGTGAATAGTGGTTCTATTTGCTAAAAATTTCCGACTTTTTAGACCAATTTGCTGCCACCGCAGTAGGGCAGTCTATTCTCGGTCAGCCTCCTAGGTTCAGATATTAAACCTGCGGGTTGATACAGAATAAAAACGGGGAACCAGATACAGGGCCTTTGTTTTAATAGAGAATTTTTAATATGGAGTGGTCCTGTAAGGTCACTCCATGGTGTCTTCAATGAATGGACTCTGTTCTTGGAGGCTGTTTGAGTTTGAGTGAATATGGCGGAGAAGCTAAATGGCTCGAGGCGTTAATAAAGTAATACTGATTGGTAATCTGGGTAACGATCCGGATGTACGTTTTACTCCCAATGGCAGTGCCGTTGCCAACCTGAGTCTGGCAACCAGTGAGTCCTGGAAAGATCGTAATACCGGTCAGCAACAGGAGAAAACGGAGTGGCACCGGGTGGTTATTTTCGGCAAGCTGGCTGAGATCGCCCAGCAGTACCTTCGTAAGGGATCAAAAGTCTATATCGAAGGTAAGCTGCAGACACGCAAGTGGCAGGGTCAGGACGGTCAGGATCGGTATACTACCGAGATTGTTGTTGATGGATTCAGTGGCCAGCTGCAGATGCTGGATGGCCGCCAGGAAGGCGCTATGGGTGCTCCGATGGGAGGTGGCTACCAGCAGCAGGCACCGCAACAGCAGCAGTCTTATGCTCCGCAGCAGCCTCAGCAATACGGATCACCACCACAACAACAGCAACAGCATCAACCAGCGCAGTCGCAGCAACCGCAATCAACTCCCCAGCCACAGCCCGCTGGTGGTTTTGACGATTTTGATGATGATATCCCGTTCTGAGTTAAGAACCTCTCTCCGCGAACGCCGCCGGGCATTAAGCGCTGACCAGCAGGTCAGCGCTGGTGTAATGTTGTGTGATATTCTCAGTGCCCGGCCTGAGCTTGCAGATAGCCAGCACATTGCAATTTATATAGCCAGTGATGGCGAAATAAATCCGGACGTTCTCCGTGATTTTCTCTGGAGTTCTGGCAAACAATGTTATCTGCCAGTGATTGGGAGCAATAACAACCTTCTGTTTATTGAATACCTGCCCAACACTCATCTGGTTTTGAATCGTTTTGGAATCCCTGAGCCTTCCTTGCAGGAGGTAGAACCGATTTCACCGGAAAAGCTGGATGTTGTCCTTGTACCTTTAACCGGTTTTGATGAAGCTGGCAGAAGGCTAGGCATGGGAGGAGGCTTCTATGACAGAACGTTTGCTTTTACCCGGACTGCGAAAAAGCCGATACTTATTGGTCTGGCCCATGAGTGTCAGAAAGTTGAATCGATCCCTGTAGAACATTGGGATATAGACATGTCTGGTATTGCAACGGACAGTCGCTATTATCCGGTATAATTTGTTCAGGTAAAAACCACCCTGTTTTACTCAGAGGGTGGTGCTGTTTGAATATTGTCAGAGATTAACATTAATCATTTAGAATATCGCGGACTAATAGCTTTCGCAGGCTTCCCCGGGAATACGCATAAGAGCTGGTTTGCCGTAGGCAGATGTTAGTGCAGTAATCGTTGATACTTTTGAGTCGGTTCCAGAATTTGTCAGACAGAAAGATACATCATCACCCTTTATGATAGAGGCTTGAGCTTTTCCATAACTGTACAATGTGCATGAGCTTTTCTGGACATTGATAGTAGACGTTTGTCGACCATCAGAAACAGTGACGAATAAGTCAATTGGGTTTTCAGTGATGTATGCGCTTCCTGCCGTTGACCACCCGGTCATCTGCTTAACTAATAACAGGTTGGTGATACCTCTGTTTTTTGGCACAAAAAGATTGTCGCCAATATGCTCAAATTGTGAGTCGTTCTGTATTGATCCCTGATTTACCAGAACGCTGTCGATATAATAGCCATCCTCGGTCGTCAGTGTCATCATGCCACAGACGTAGTCGTTGGCAACGGGCAGTAATCTTAATAGCTGGCTCAGGAAGACGTTGTGGGCAACACGGTTGGAAAGAACGTTGGTAGCACCGAAGTCATAAACCTTTTGCGGGATGTATGACAATACTTTTGTAAAGGGGCTTTCCGGAGCATAGTTTCCGCCACCTATAAGAATGGTCGCATGAGCAGCCAGTTCAAGGAAAGAGAAAGTACCGCTACTGAGAATGGCTGACAAAGAACTCCCGCCTGAATACCCATCCTCAACCCCGACTCTGGTATCGGAAGGGGCTCCCCATGTTGCCGATGTGATTGATAACAATAAAACGATGAATAAACACTTTCCTCTAAACATGCTAACCCCTTATCCGGATGGCTGTTTTTAATTAAGAAAAACGGTTCTCTCTAAATAAAGATCAGAACCGAACGGTTGGACAGTAAGCGAGCCTTATTATTCCTAGCTTTAAATATATTTTTTTGAAATATTTCATGACTGTTTATTAATTTAAGCTCGGTAATGGAACTCGCTTACTGCATGGAGAGATACTAAAAGGGATTCTAGAGTAATATTTTATTTCCGCAAAATGGTATGGCTATATAAAAAAATAGATAAATGTTTTTTTTTCATATAAGGGGGTTTTCATAATCAATATATATAAAGCAGTAGTTGTTATATTTCTTGTCAGGTTGTTTTTAATTAGTACTATGGTTTTTATCTTGTGGTTAATAAATGGTTTTTCTGCGAATCGTTATATAATTTTGCAAATAATCTTTGAGTGATTTTTAATTTATGCGATTTAACCATTATGCAAAAGCAGGCGTGCTTTCTGTTGATGTGGCAAGGCATGCGTTCATGGATCGTCCCGGACTGTTGGCATTGATTCGCCATGTAGCTGGTGGCTTCTTTTATTCCATGGATGAAATTGTCCTGATGGAACACCAGATTAAAGATGCAGCCATGGCAGGTGCCGATGCTATGGAAACGTCAGCTCTGTGAAGGTTGGTCAGATGAAGTCTAAGTAGTTGGCCAAATGGAATCGTATATTTCTGGCTAAGTGGGCAGTTGCTATGCAAGGCGCAACGTAGGGAGCATAGCCGTAGCTAT